>CAYQRW010000033.1:0-19590 GCA_964419735.1 uncultured Spirochaeta sp. | reverse complement strand
AGGGCGGCGATAGGGCAGCGATCGAGGGGCTTACCGTTACTACGGCTCCTCGCCGTGGATCACCGCTTCGTCCGCCCGGGTGAGCGTAAGGGCGATCTCTTCCACCGCCCGCCGGGCACCGTCTGTACCCTGACCATACCGCACGGTGCCTCGCCGCACCTCTCGAGAGGAGTGGCGCTCGTGAACCTGGTACTGCATTTCCCCCTGCCCCCCGGTGAGCTCCAGGACCAGCGGGCTCTCCGGCGCGATGCGAAATCCCATGCGTCTGAGAATCTGAGTGACCGTAGAGGAGGAAAGCTCCGAGATCTCGATTCCGCCGATCGCCACCGGTACCCGGAGACCGGCACTCACCATCTGTCCCGGTGCCAGGATCCACGCCTCGGCGGCGGCCTGGAGCGCTTCCGGTCCGGTGCGTCGAATCCGGTAGACCCCGCGGAGCGCCGTGGCCCGATTGTGCTGCTGCCACCGGCCCTGAAGCTCCGGGAGCAACCCCGTCATCAGCTCCTCATCGTCGGTGACTCCCGCGGTAAAGAGCTGGTACTCCAGCCGGGCGGACGGGTTGAACACCGTCTCGATCGCTTCCGCCGCGACGGCGTGGCGTACCGCCACCCGCGGTCGGTGCTCGGCGGCGATCATCCTATTCCACAGCGACAATAACTCCCGCTCCGCCTCGGCATAGTTCTCGGCGATGCGCCGACGCTGTCGGCGTTCCAGACCGCGGTAGTACCACGCGCGGCTACGAGCCACCACCCATTCGGCAACCGCAGCCAGGCGCTCGGTCCATCGTCCGCGGCGCTGCACCTTCAGCCGGTGCGCCAACGCCGTGTAGGCCTCGGCGTAGGCGGTATACAGCTGCCGCTGGTAGCGCGCCGGGTCGGTGCCGTAGTTGTACATCCAGTTACCACTATCGTTTTCCGTGATGCGGTCGAGGCGGGCGATCGCTCGCCGCGGATATCCCTCCTGAGCCCATAGGGCCGCTGAACTCAACTCCGCCAGCGGGCTCACCTCGTCCAGCACCCCGGCGCGGCGGTAGTCGGAGGCAGCTCCCACCGGCGAGAGTTCCAGTTCCCGCAACTCGCCGCGAATCATGTACCCACTGGAACGCTCCGCCGTCTCCAGCGATCGCTCCGCGGCGGAGAACGCCTCATCATAGCGGTGAAAATTGGCGTAGAGAATGCTTAGATTGTAGTAGGCCACCGCCTGAAAGACGCGATCGTTGACCTGCTCCGCCGCATCGATCGCCCGCCGGTAGGTTTCTTCCGCTTTGCTAAAATCCCACAGGCCGGAATAGACGGTGGCCAACGTCATCAGCAGGTCGCGATCGTCCGGCAGATCCTCCAGAACATCTTCCAGGAGCCGTTGCGCCTCCGGGAGCCGGTGGAGTTTGAAGTACTGCCATGCGAGATCACCGATCACCGTCAGATCGTCGGGATAGCGCTGGTGCAGCTGTTCCAACTGGTGTACCGCGGCGCGGTCCTCGTTGAGCCGCGCCAACGTCCGACTCAACGCGTAGCGGGTAGAATACTGTGGAGCGCCTGCTTCCAGCGCCGCCTGGTAGGCATCCCGCGCTCCGGAAAACAGATTCTGATCAAAGAACACGTCTCCCTGGAGCGTTGGAAACCGGGGGTCCCCCGAGAACGCCTCACGGCCGCGACGAATCCAGCGGAGCGCCTGATCGTAGTTCTCCGCCTGCACGGCGTCTTCCGCCCGCTGGAGCATCTCGTCCGCCGAAGCGGATTGCGCCTCCTGGAGTGGCTCCTGCGCCACCACGGGAGAGTGAGCCGCGGTTACAAGCAATCCCAGCACGAGCAGGACGACGAACGCCCTGCCGGGGGCCCTGCGGCCCAACCGCCGGAAGCGCACTGATGAGGTCCCCGGGGGGAGCAGGCGCACACTGCGGATGACCCGCGGTGGCAGCGCGGCTTCCAGCTCCTGAAGCTCCGGGTGAGAAAAATCCCGGGCAAATCGGGCTCTCTCCTCGAGCTGCGAAACAAGTGCCCGCTTGGCCCCCCACTTCGGGTCCGGCCGGTGAACGGTGGTGCGGCGGGTGCCTCCGGCGCTGCGAGAGGATCCCCGCCGGAGGCGCCGGAGGCGCCGGAGCACCAGGAGTGCCGCCCGCCGGGGGTGTGACGCGCGGAGCGCCGACCATCGGCGCCGGCGCCAATACCACAGCGGTACCACGATGAGCACCGCTGCTCCAAGGCCCACCTGAATGGCGGTCCACCTGTCTCTTTCCGGCGTGGCGCGGGGGCCTTCGCCACCGGTGGTGGGCTGCTCCGAATCATCCCTGCGCGACAGCACTTCCTGGATCAGCTGCGAGAGGCGTTGCTGATCGATTTGGTAGTCGGTGGAAACGGTCTCTCCCGGCGCGATCTGCTGAGAGGTGGGATCAAACTCCACCCAGCCGAACTCTTCGAACCAGACCTCCACCCAGGCGTGCGCCATATCCCCACGAACCGGATAGAACTCCAACATGGCGGCGCCGGGGTCGGTGAAGAACCCCACTGCTACCCGGCTGGGAATATCCAGAGAGCGTAACATCAACGTCATGGAAAAGGCGAAGTAGGAGCAGTATCCCTTGCGACTCTCAAAGAGGAAATGCTCCAGTTGGTTGCCGGCCAGCGCCTCTCCGGGGGAGAGGCTATAGTAGTACTCATTCAACAGGTGGGACAGCACCGCCTCCACCGTCTCGTAGTAGCCCTGCGCATCGGCAGTGATCTCCCGCGCCAGCGCCGCTACTCCCTCCGGCACCGGCCCCTTAAGGTACACCTCCCGCCACGTCTTGGGCAGGTTTCGGGGCCACGGCGCCTCCTGGAGGGAGTCCAGATCAGGAGACGGATGGTGAGAGGCGACACGATAGGCGTTGTTAAAGGAAGATTCCGACCAGGTTCCGATCCGTTCTACCTGTTCCGGGGCGTTCACCGCGATCAGGGCATCGGGATCGAAGTTAACGATGTAGAACTCCTGGTCAACCTTGACTCCATCCCCTCCGGTAAGCTCGCCATCGATGGCCGCCTGCACCGAAAGCGGTGGGGCCGGGGACGGCTCTTGAGCGGAATCAAGCCGGTAAAACCCGCGCCGCGGCGAGTATCCGCTGAGGACGTACCGGCGAAGGAGCCGATCCCGGGGAGCCTGCGACTCCCGGTAGAGAAACACCAAGTCCCGGCTGAGACTGATCTCCGGTTCCAAGGACACGTAATCGGCGAAGTCGAACTGAAACGCCGTGGGACGCAGCAGTCCACCACCGGCCTCCACGGCCCGACTCTGCCAGCCTCGAAAGGCGATACCCGAGGCGATCAGCAGAATCGACGCCACCACGACCGTCGCCATCACCCGCCCCCGTCCGCCACCGCGGGGGGTACCGGTGGTCGCCTGGTGCGTGATCAGTCCCACCGCGGCGAGCACCGCGTACGCCGCGTACCAGGAAGGATGGGGGAACAGACTCAGTTCGAAGCGCGCCTGCGACCAGAAGATCGCCACCACCGCCACGGTGGCCAGCGGCACGAAGAGGGTGCGCCCGATGCGTCGTCGCACCGAGAGCTCCCAGAGCATGGCAGTTTCCGCCAGAAGCGCCGCCGGGAGGAGATGCCAGGGGGAGAGTAGCAGCTGTTGCTCCCACCAGCCGGCGCGCTCCAAAGGCACCGCCCCGATCCACAGGAGCGCCACTGCTCCCAGTGTCACCGCCGGTATTACCAGCGCGGAGGACACCGCCGATACCATTGCCGACGCAAGGCGGCGCTTGCAGAGTCGCTCGGCCACAAGGGCTATCGCGAATAGCGCCACCGGCAGCCACAACGGCAGCAAGCCGTCGAGGTAGCGCTGAGCCGGAATCAGGAGCAGCAGGAACAGCCCCCACCGGATCGTCCGGTTACTCCAGGAACGCCACCGTCCACGCATGACGACCTCCTTCCGGTTGCGCCTGATCCCAGAGCAGCACCGCCCCTTGGAACCCCGGCGCAGCCGACCCCTCCGACCCCGGCGGCGCCGCGGGCGAGCGGCCGGTGGCAACTATGAGCGTGTGCGCCACTACCTCACTCGGTATTTCCGCCCCCCCGGGGGCACCGTCCGGCAGGATCCCCCACACCGGATCCACGGCTGCCAGCCCGCGCCGTCCCGCGTCGAGATTTCCCAACGTTCGCGGTCCCCTCTCATCCACCTCCACCGCCATTGTCACCGCGTAGTGGCGCCGCTCCAACTCCTCCGCTACCCCCAGCGCCACCGAGACCACCTGATCGAGCTCCCGGGAAGACTGCAGCCCGCGGGTATCTACCACGATATCCGCACTCAACGCGGGCGGCGGAATCTCTTCGCCAATACGTACAAAGAGCGCCTCGCTGTGGGCGTACGCCTTCCAGTGAATCCGCCGCGTATCATCGCCGGGGTGGTAGGGTCGCGCCTCAATCAACTCGTCGCTGCGGTCCCAGGATGATCCCGCTCCCGGCGTTCCCGCCGCGAACCCCGGCGGCACGGGAACGTGTCCGACGTGGGTGGCGGTGGGAAGTACCCGCAGCAGAGGAACCGTGGCTGCGGCAGTGTCAGGAATGGGGCCGTCAAGAACGACCGCAAAGAGTGACAGGAGGTCGCTCATCGTTACCGTGATACGCCGCAGCCGATACAACCCGCGGGGCACCGCGGCGCAGGGAATCTCGACGGCGGAGCCGAAATTGCCCGTCAGCGACAGAGAAGCAACATGGGTGCGGCTGCCGGATGCCAGTTCCACTCGGACCGGAACGCCGGCACCCGGGGCGCGCGACAACCCCACCGCCGGCGGCGGCTCACAATCCTCGCCGCAGGACACCTCCCACGTATGCGTCGGCAGCTGCGCCACCACACCGCGCAGGCGTACCCACCGGATGATCGCTACCAGCAGACCGGAGGTCAGCACCACCGCCAAGCCTACCCCAATTAGGAGCGCTACCGGCTCTCGGCGGGGAATTCCGGCACTCAGCGCCAGGACGGCGGCAAAAAAAAAGCGACGGCCCCGCTGGTGGGTACCACCCTCCGACGAAACGGCACCACTCGGTTCTGCCGTGGATCAGACACCGTCCGCCTCCCGCAGGTGGGCCACGGCGGCCTCCACGTGTTCTCGAATGATCTCGGCCGGGGAGTACTCCTGCCCCGCCGGACGAACCCGGTGTGCCAGAACCGGCACCGCCAGCTCCTGCATATCGCGGTCGGTGACGTAGTCACGACCACGCAGGTACGCCAAGGCCCGCATCGCATCTAAAAGGTGTAAATTGCCCCGGGGCGACACACCGTAGCGCAAGCGGCGATCGCTCCGCGTTGCCCCCGCCACCGCCACAATCGCCCGACTCAACTCCTCCCGACAGTACACCGCCTGGGCGTCGGCCCGGGCGGAGAGCACTTCATCCCGACCGATTACCGGCGTAAGGTGGGGCATCATGCTACGTCCCGGGTCGTCCTGGAGAATCGAAAGTTCGGTGTCGGCATCGGGGTATCCCAGGGACAACTGCATCATAAAGCGATCCAGTTGCGCCAGGGGCAGTGGATAGGTACCCTCCATGGAAACGGGATTCTCCGTGGCAATTACCAAAAAGAACTCGTCCAGGGGATAGCTCACGCCGCCCACCGTGACCTGCCGCTCATTCATCACTTCCAGCAGTGCGGATTGTACTTTGGGGGTCGCCCGGTTGATCTCATCCGCCAAGAGCACGTGAGCAAACACCGGCCCCGGGGCGAAGGAGAAGCGCCGCCGGGCGGGATCGTAGACGTCGACACCGGTGATATCGTAGGGAAGAAGATCGGGGGTGAACTGAATCCGTCGGAACACCAGCTCCTGATGCTCAGCGCGCACCAGGTGGGCTACGGCGCGGGCGAGGCTGGTCTTACCGGTACCGGGCACGTCCTCCAGCAATACATGCCCGCCGGCGACGATCGTCGCCACCAGAAGTTCCAATGAGGTTTCGGTCCCGCGAATGACCGCGGAGAGCTGGCGACGGAACGCTTCAAGACTCACCGTGAGAGCCTACACCACCGGAGCGGTATTGCGGAAGTTGTAGATACCGCAGGACATCCGTATACCGGTCGCTCACCGGGTGGGCGATTCCCTGCCGTAATCCAAAGAGACGAAGTTCCACCGGTTTGCGGAAGATCCGTTCCGCCGCCGCCCGGTACACGCTCATCTGTCCACCGTAGTGCTCCGGATTGAGGTCATGATCCGTCTTGTAGTCCACCACCCACACGGTGTCGGTGGTTTCCACCACTAAGTCCATGGAACCGACAATAGATAGATCTATCTCCTCTGGAACCAACACGAAGGGAAGCTCCGTATCGATCGTACCGGTGGCGGTCGAGGCTTGGGTGGCTAGCTCTGATAGGAGCGAGCGAAAGAAATCCGACTGCAGGAAGCGCTGCGCCAGATCCCAGCTCTCGGTGAGCACCGGCTCCCGCACCGCACCGGCGGAATGCGCGCCTACCGCACTCTCCGCCCAGGGGGGGAAGGAGAGCCACTCCTCCCGAGTAACTGCGAGGTCCTGGGAACTTCCCCCACCACCGATCGAGGCGGTGGGGGCGGCGGCGCCCGCGGCAGCGGTGGCTGCTGCGGCACCAGTTGCTCCCGCAGCGCCGGCGGCTCCCGCCTCCCCGGCCGCCGCTGCGGGAACGGCCCGCTCCAGGAGCGCATGGGTCAGCGTGCCCAACAGCGAGGCATCGCCGGACTCGGAAGGTGGGTACTCAGCGGAAAAATCGAACTCCCGCTGGTGGGGAGAACCCGTATTCTCGATCTCTCGGAACAGGCGGTTTATCTCGGTGGGCGTAATCTCGCTACGATCCGCGGGAAACTCAGCGGTATCCGTACTCTCCGCCAACGCCACCGCATCGGTGTGCGTCCGCCGGGCGGTTTGGGGCACCGCGTGCTCCCGCAGGTCCCGCTCGGTGAGCACCGGCATGCGCTGCAACGTGACCAAAGGTTCCAGATCGCTCGCAATCACCCCCTCAAGCGGATCAAAGCCCGCGGCATCGCGGAAGAGATCCAGCATGGGCCGCGACGAGTTCCGGCGTCTCACCGAAGCGGTCAAGTACAGCCGCTCCTCCGCCCGCGTCATCGCCACGTACATAATCCGTCGCAGTTCCGCCAGCTCCTGCAGCTCTTCTTCCCGGCGCGCGTGTTCTTCAAACACGTTCACCCCACCCTCGTGGGGTTCGCGGTCGGGAAGCCGGACGGTGAGGCCCAGGTTGCTGTCCTGCCGAAGGATCTGCTGGTGATTCCCCACCCCGCCGCCCATGCCGGATACGAAGACCACGGGAAACTCCAACCCCTTTGATTTATGGATCGTCATGAGCTGCACGGCATCGTCACCGCCGGGAAGCTCCAGTTCATCCACCTTCTCCGTCTCTCCCAGCTGATCCCGAAGGTAGTCCACAAACTCGATCGCCGGCCGGTCGGAGTATCGCAGCGCCAGGGCGTTCAGATATGCAAGATGTTCCAGGTAGGGATGGTCCGACGAACGGTGCAACAGGGCGTAACGGTACCCCTCATCCTCCCAGATGCCCCGAACGATCTCGTACAGGGGCGTCCGGTCAACCTGCTCCACTACACGCCGGTAGAGCTCCCCGGCGCCCTCGAGTTTCGCGGCATCCTGTGGGCTGAGCCCCCGCAACGGCGCCTCCACAGCTGCGGGCGGAGCATCCGCCGGCGGCACGGCCTCCGGCGCCTCACTCGCGGGGACAGGCCCGTGGGCTGACGCGCTTCCTGCCGCGCTCAGGAGATCCTCTGCGGAGAGCTCCGCCGTAAGAATCTGCGCCACGGCACTGTCACTGAGCATCACCAGGGGAGAGCGCATCAGCGCCGCCAGGGCGGCACGGTCCGCCGGGTAGAAGCACAGCTGCAGCAGGGCGTACAGGTCGGCGGCGGGAGCCTCCGTGAAGAGGGAGCGCACCGCCTGAGTGCGGTAGGGAATCCCCTCGCGGCGGAGCATCCGCTCCAGCTTCTGCTGATTGCCGCTGGTACGGTACAGAATCGCGATCTCCCCGGGAGAGTAGCGGCCTTCCGTCACGGTAAGCCGCCGGATTTCGGCGGCAATCCATCCCGCCTCGGAGTACGCCAGGTCCGCCGGTTCATCCCCCGGCTCGGTCGGCACGTGCGCGTCCTCCTCCGACGGCTCGGTGACCCAGGCGACGGTAATTCCCGGCTCTCGGTGTGCATCCGCCGCACGGTGGAGAAGCGGCTCAAACTCCGCGTCCCAGTCATACTCCGGAGTTCCGAAGACCCGCGGGAAAAGCGCGTTAAAGAACTGGATCAGCAGCGGCTCCGAGCGGTAGTTCGTATCCAAGGTGAGCAGGCCGTCGATATCCCGGGAAAGGCGGCGAAACACCGCGACGTCGGCACCCCGAAAGCGATAAATCGATTGCTTCTGGTCTCCTACAAAGAACAGCTTGTCCCGTTCCAGTTCATCAGCCCGCGGCACGCGATCCACGGCATTACTCTGCGCCTCCGCGAGCAGAAACAATAGATCTCGTTGGACCGCATTGTTGTCCTGAAACTCATCGATCATGATGTAGCGAAAGCGCTCTTTGTACGCCTGCCGCAGTTCCAGGTCATCGCGGAGCGCCTGCACCGCCAATTCCATCACCTCCTGATGGCTCAATATTCCCCGACGGCGGCGCTGGGCGAGCACCTCCTCTTGAAAGGGGGCCAGCACTTCGTACAGATGCCCCATCTCGTCGGTGCGCGCCGCGGTATCGCGGAGCGCAATCCACCGCGGGAGCAGGCCGGAGCGTTTGCTGCTCTTCTTGGCCAGGAGGGTATTAATCCATTCCTTGAACTCCACCCCCTGATCTCCCCGGGGAAGCCGCCGGCGATCAACCGTCTCCAGGACAGTGGCCAGGGCGGTAAAGTCATCGGCAGCCCTGTTCACCGCGGCGCACACCTCTGCTGCGTTTCCCTTCTCCGGGGCCGCGGCGTTGAGCGCATCCACGGCGGCGGCGATCTCCCGCTCTACCTCGGTTTGCCGGTCCGCGAGCCACTGGAGCTGGCGCTCCAGGAGTTGGTCAAAATCGATGGGCGCGGAAAGCCGGAAGTGGCGCGTTGCCAGCGGCACCAGCAGGTCCGATAGCGTCCGCGAGATCCCCAACTGCCGGGCAAACGCTCCCACCACGGAATCATCTCCATGACGGGTGAGAAACTGCAGCGCCAACTGCTCCGCCTCGCGCTGCAGTTGCATGTCGTCGGACTGGATCTGGGGGGGCAAACCAAAGCGGGTGGTGCTGTCCCGCAAGATTCCAGCGCAGAAGCTGTCCAGGGTGGAGATCTGTGACTCGTCAAAGCGTTGGAGCTGGTCCCGCAGGCGCTGCCCGGCATCGGGGCCATCGGTACTAACGCCGCCCGCGCCGGAGGGCTCGCGAGGTTCGGTGATCTCACTGAGCCGCCGGTAGATCCGCTGAAACATCTCCGCCGCAGCTTTGCGGGTAAAGGTGAGCGTCAGGATCTGGGACACGTCTACCCCGGAGCGCAGCATATCCATGTAGCGCTCGGTGAGGACCCGCGTCTTTCCGCTCCCCGCACCGGCGGAGACCACCACGTTCTCCCGGACATCCACCGCCGCCTGCTGCTGATCGTCCAGGACGATCGAGTTACTTCCCATGCTGATACCTCCGGGTGACAAAGCAGGAGCGACAGATCGAACGGATGCGGCACCGGGAGCAGCCGGTCTCTTCCCGACACTGGAAATCTCCCCGGGAGACCGCCGCATGCATCTCCTGGATGAAGTGGGGAAGGGCCTCCTCCATGCGCTCCAGCTTCTGCGCTCCCTCCCGAGCAAAGCGTCCCCCGGCACCGTCGGCCGCGGGATCGGCAAGCGGCTTCACCTCCGCCGTACGCAAACCCACATAGGTAAGGCGCTCCACTGAATGACCACTCTTCCGCGAGAGTAGCAGCGCGTAGAGCGGCAACTGGAGAGAATGGCTCTCCTCCGGAGCGCTTCCGTCACTGCCGAATACCGCTTTCCCCGTATGGTGGGCACGCAAACTGAGCTTGTAGTCCAAAATCGCCAACGGTTTCCCATCGAACACGCCGGTGGCATCATCCCAATGGTGGACGCCGGCAACTCGGTCCACCCGTCCGGAGACCGGCACCCCGCTGATCTCTCCCGATATCGGCGCCTCGGTGGTTCCCGGGCGCATCGCCTCCAACCGCGGGTCCTCGAGCAGCGTCGCCATCGCCCGCTGCGCAAAATCGATCTGTGCAGCGATTCCCGCCGGCGCCAACTGAAACCGCACGTGGTCGCGTCCAAACTCCTCGCGGAGGACGGAGCGGAGCGTCTGGCGCCGCTCCTCCGGCGGCAGGTCCAACACCCGTTCCAGGGCGATATGCAGGATGTTGCCCAGGACGATGTGCCGGTCGGGGACAAAGCCGTACTCCTCCTCCCGGACCTGCAGGACGTGTTTCATGAGAAAGCTGAAGGGGCACTGCAGGTAGGTATCGATCATACTCGGGGAGTATCCCCGCGGCAGGGCCAGGCGCGGCAGCAAATCCGCCGGTATCGGCTCGTGTCGCAGGTCATCCGCCACCGGCACCAGCGTCGTCGAGAGCGCCCGTTCCAGGCCGCGGCGCTGCGGACGGTAGAGCTCAGTCGGTATTGGGGCCGCCTCAGAGCGCCACCACTCCCGCTCGCGGTGCCACGGTCCGCCACCCGCCGGACAGGGCTCCGGCGGCACGGAGAGCTCCGCCGCCGGGACGTGCGCTCCGGAGGGGCCCTGGTCGGAACAGCTCAGCGTGGTGGTGCCGGTTACGGTGCCATAGGCCACCAGAAACGCCCGGGACCGGTCGTGGCCTTCCCACCCGATCGTGCGAAGTTCGTCCTGACGCACGCCCAAGGGGGGCATAGCGCGAACGCGAGTCTGACCCTGGGTGAGACCGATCACGCAGTGCACCTGAGCGGGAATACCCGCGGCCACCCGGTAGGGATAGACGGGAACCGCTCCCGATACCCCTCGGGCCACGTAGTTACGCTCTTCCAGGGCATCGAGAAAGAAGCTCCACGGCCGCGGAATCGTCACACCACGTTCCTCGAGACGTACGATCGCTTCCAATTCCGTGAGCGCGGTTTCATACACCTTCTCCGTGGCGCCCCCGTCGGACGTCCAATCGGGATGTTCCGGAGCCTCCAGGTGGGCATCACGGAACGTGCGCAGCGCTCGGCGCAACGCCCGCGCGGTGCCGGCGGCGCGCACCGCCTGGAGGTGGCGCGTCAAGGCGCGATACCGCTGACGCAAGACTGGCAGCTGGGCTGTGGTCACGGGAATCGCCCGGCGCTCGCGGTCGGTTCCCTCTGAGAGTACCCGCTCCGCCAGATCAAACGCCTCCTCCCAGCGGTGAGCGTGGTAACAGTGACCGGCATAGCCAAACTGCACCAGCGCCCGCAGGAAGGAACGCCCCTTCCACGGAAGCGCTCCGTCCATAACGAGTCCGGCCACGGTGGCGGCGCTAAAATCACCGTCAAGCGCCTCGCGCATGCGCGAGAAGAGGCGGGCTCCGCCTTGGGTAGCTACGGCGCTGCCCGCGGCAAACCGCAGTGGGATCCCGCGGCGGGCGGCTTCCGCTTCCAGCCAGGGACGGACGCCCTCCAGGTCAGCGGCGGTGATCGCGGTGCGGTACCCGGGAGTACCCGCGCGCAGGGCATCTTCGATGCGGTCCATGGCAGCGGCAATCTCCTCCTGGATCGAGGCGAAGCGCTGCGCCGGTATGGAGTCGGGCTGGGGCAGCGGCACCGTTTCGATCTGGCCCCGAAGCAGCGGTTCGTACTCGGCGTAGTCTTCCAGCAGTTCCGGGTAGAATACCACCGGTATACGCGAGATGTGACTCAGATCTACGGCTCGGGAGAGCTCCCACTCCGGCTCGAACAGGGCGTGCTCGGTGAGAAACTGCTGGTACCGTGCCATCGTGACGGTAAGATCCTGCGCCAGTCCGCTGCGGAGTGCGCCGCTGTGGCGCAGGAGGAACGGCAACTGGGGCAGCATTCGGGTAAGGGCGCCGGCGCTTCCTCCGGCGGAGTCGGGAAAGTCGGGATTGACCAGGGTGGTCAAGAAGGGATCGGCTCCGTTCTCCTCCAGCAGCGCCACGGCAAACGCCCGGCGCGCGAGACGTCCCACCGGCTTCCGCGTGCGCTTCACCGGTACCGCCCACTCCTTAAACACGTCCCACGAGATCACGCGATCGCTCCGGACGGCACCGCGCGCCGGATCCTCCGCCAGAGCACGGCGCCAGGCGGCGGCGGCCACCTCAGAGGGAAAGATCAGGAGCGTATCGTTTCGGTCATACTGCGCAGCATGGTTCATCTCACGGATAGTTTGGCACAAACCGGCCGCCAGTTCGACCATCTCTGCGAGATGCTTGCGCTGGAATCACCGGTAGATTAGGATTTACTTGCTGTGGCAGCTCAGAAAGTTACTTCACTCAAGAGTTTTTTACATACCTATCCGGGAGCGCTCAAGCTTCTCCTCAGTGACCGGGAGAACGTTCTGTGCCGCAGTCGTTCCACGGGCCGCGTTAAGCGGATGCAGCTTCGCGCGCTGTACGAGAACAACCACCGGTTCTGGGACCACCAGGAAAGCTGGGAGTACTACCTGGATCAATCCGTGGCATCCGCCGTTCGGGAACGACTCCGCCAACTGGAGGAAACGGCGCGCCAACGTGCGGCGGCAGACCAGGCTACAGCTGAGCGACAGCCGGACCCGGGTGAGGAAGCGCTGGAGGAACTCTCTCCAGCCCACGGCAAGTCGGTCGAGGCGGACCGCCCCACCGAAACGGATTCGTCGCCCCCTGCTGAGGAGTTCGACAACTTCGGCGACACCTACCGCAAGTACAAATCACTGGACAAAGAGGAACGAGTCGGACTGCTGCGACGGACCACGCAGCGGCTCAATGCGCTGGCCCAGCAGGAAGAGGTGGAACGGGAGGAGCTGGCGGAGGCGTTGGTGGAGGCCACCCAGGACGCAACGATGGCCAACCGCGCAACCTTGCTGGAGGCGGTGCGCCTCGGCAACGACCAGGCAAAAGAGTACACCCACCAGATGGTGATAGAAACCCACAAGATGGTGAAATCCACCATGCGCCTGGTGGATTCCGAGGTGTATGACGATGATCTGGTGCGGGCGGTGGTGGAAAAATCCAACGGTACCGTCGTGCAACACATGACCCGCGTCTTCTTGAGTGGGTTGGAGTTCCTGCTGTATTACAACCGCCAGGTCATCACCAAGGGTATCGCCAATAGAATCCGCGTGCAATTCGGTAAGCGCTATAAGTCATTCTATCGTGCGCTGCTGCCCCATCTCCATGAGGACTACGTCACGCTGGAGCACGTCTTTCTGGGGGGAATGAAAGCGCTGAGCGAGGTGGAGATTAACAAATTCGCCACCGGTTTTCTGGTGCACGACGTGGGCAAGGCGGAAGACATCGAGTATCACGAGGGTGACGCCGGTTATGACCGAAATACGGTGGAACGCCACGTAAAGCTCGGGTACCGCGCCGTCATGGAGAAGACCAAGTATCCCCATGAAGCAGCCCTGATCACCGGATACCACCACGAGTATTACGGGCACCCCGCCGGATACGGCTACTTCCGGGAGTTTCTCCAGGCGTATAAGGACGCAAACCCCTCCGCCACTCAGGACTATATTATGTCCTATACGATGGAACCCCTCATCGACTACCAGGTACTAGCGTATTTTCCAGCCAAGATGCTGGAGATCGTGGACGTCTTCGACTCGCTCACCGACCCGAATCGGATCTACCGGTCGCCGTTATCTCCGGAGGAGGCGCTCACGCTGATCCGGGAGCAGTTCATTGAGCAGAACCGAAAGATCGATCCGATTCTCTATGATCTGTTCCTGGAGTTCTACGAGACGCGCCGGAGATCCAGGTAGATCGCCACTATTGAGCGAGCCGCTAAGGGGGCGTGCCCGCCCGCAGAGTGTGAACCCGCAGGCGAAATCAGCTATCCAGGACCACCCCGTCAAAGTAGCGCCGAATCGCGCCGACAAATCCCTGCGCCACCGCTTCTTCCATGTCGTTATACGCAAACGACACCGCCGCCTCCCGCGAAACCCCGGAGGCGCGACTTTGCTGGTCAAAGGTGACCAGCGTGTCACCATCGGGGCCGGCAAAGTCCAGCGTAAGGGTCCAACGAACCGACTGAAAATCTTCGTTCACTTCCCCATCGGCGATCCGCATTTGACCGGTGACCCGGAAGACTGGATCCGAGGCGCCCAGGGGAAACCGTTCTTCACTGAGCGCAGCTCGCACCACCCCGGCGATCCGGTCGGTCTCGTCCCCATCAACGTCCACGGAAGTCTGCATCTGAGAGGCGAGATCTGCCCGCCGCTGTAACACCTCATCGGGATCGTAGGGCAGCGAAACGATTTCGCCGAACCCCGGCGCGATGATGCGGAGCTGATCCCGAAGCACCTCGTTGGTGGAAGACACCACCGCGGCGGCACTGGTATAGGCGTACTCCCGCACCAGATCATCGCTGCTTGCGGCCTCCTGGAGAAAGGATTCCACCTGATCACCGTTTTTCTCGATCAGATCCGCGTACACCCGCCCGGTGGGGAGGCGTTCGATGTAGGCGATCACGTGTACCCGCCCCATCTCATCCACTGCGGCCTCCCCGTACTGCACGTTGAGAAGCGTCTGGTTACTGCGAACGCTGGTATCCTGCGCCAGGCGAACTTCGTTTTCGGACACGGACCCCTGGGCGGTCATGAGCTCGCTGTACCGCTCACTGGTGCGTGAATCAACGCTGATCTCGGCTTCGAAGATCTGTGAGAGGCCGGCTAACGCCTGCTGCTCGGCATCACGGCGGGAATCGCCGCTGCCAATGGAGGTGAGGAACGTCTCGCTGGGGTAGACGTCCTGCGGATTGAGGTACCACTGGGGCAGATCCCCGGCGCGCGCCACGGACCGACCATCACCGCCGGACCCGGATACACAGCCCCCAAACGCGAGGACCGCGATGGCGGTCACCAACATCATCCCGAGCGCTGCATGGGTACGGTTCTTCATATCGATTTCTCCTGTTCAGTCATTGTGAAACGAGGTGACAAAGTTGAGTTCACCGGACCGCAGATTAACCTGACCCACGTTCTCTACACGAATCAGCCCGTCGGTGCCGTAGTATTCGATCTCCACCGTTCTGCTGCCGGGGGGAACGGTCCATTCTCCTACGTGGGCATACGCGGGAAAGAAGCGCGATACTCGCAGATCCGCCTGTTCGCTGGCATCCACCGCCACGTCCGTGGCCACCGAGCCTATCAGTCCCCCGGCGACGCCCAACAACGATCCGGACTCCGCTCCCGCGGCCCGCATCTGCTCTTTTCCCTTCTGCGCGGCGATACCCTTGACGATCGTCCGGGTTACCGTCTTCAGGAAGATCAATGGCTCACGAACCTGAAACGTATCCAGGGCGATCTGCTCCATACTCTCTAACATGTCCAGCTCACCGACCGGTTCACCATCGACCACCACCCGGATACGCGCAACTTCACTGCCGCGGAGCACCATACGGGGAAGCTGAAACTTGAAGCGATAGCCGCCCTCCACGCCGGGATAGTAGAATCCGGCGTAGCCCTCAGGAATTAGGGTGCCCTGGTCACCCTCGCCGGCGTAGACAATTTCCACCCGGTCATCAAAGGTCACTACGTATAACGTCTCGGCCCGCTTAATCGGCGCCTCCCCGGTGAACGCCAGCACGCTGAGCCGCGCGTCGGTGGTACGCTCTATGACACTATCGTCCAGGGGAAGGGGAAACGAATAGAGATTACTCTGCTGCGCGAACGCTTCCTGAATCTCCTCCCAGTCAATCCGGGCACTGTCATAGTTTCCATCGGCACGATACATGATCATGCTCAAGTAGCGGGCAAGCGCACTGTTGTAGAAGCGGCTCTCTCCTGCTTCAAACTCGACCGAGGCATCTTCAGTCTCACTGTACTGCGCAGCCAAACCCTGATACTTGTCTTCCAGTAGGTTGAGTTTGGTGTTAATGCGGCGAACCTCTACAAAGGCGGATTCAAAGTCTTCCTGTTGCAGAAATCCCACCGCCTTGAAAACGTTCAGATAGATGTCTTCGAAATCTTCTCCCGAGTAGTCCTGCGCGTTGTCATTGATCAGAAAGGTGGCGGCGGTTTGAGAGATACTCCGGGTGAAATACTCCTCGATCAGCCGCTCAGCCTCATGGAACTGTTGAATACTCCGTTGGTAGTTGCGGTTGTAGAAATTCAGCATGCCGCTATCCAGGAAGTACAACACCTGATCGCGATTGCTATAGAGCTCATCCCGTTGGCTATCTACCTGGGTTGCGGCGGTATCGAAATCGCCCTGGCTGGCGGCCTCGTCGATTTCTACGAAGCGTTGATTACGCGTCGTGAAACAGGAGGAAAGAACGACTACACCGACGGTGATCACGCCTATCCGCCATAGCGATTTCACCCGGGGCCCCTTGCGTCTCATCCGCACGACCTCGGATCAGAACCGTGACCGGCGCTGCTCGATGATCTTCTTGATTTCCTTGGAACCGATCCAGACTTTCTCGTTGGATTGAATATTGATGAGCTCCATGTCTACCTGATAGAACACCGCGCGTTCCCCTTCTACCGCGTCCACGGTGGAAGAGATAGAACCTTGCATCATGAAATCGGCGCCAGTCTCCTCTCCCAGACGAGAAATCGTGTCTTCGGCGGCCTGCGTCTGCTGATCGAGGCGTTCATCACGAATCTCTTCGCGTTGCTCTGAGGCAGCCACAAACCGAACCATACCACTATTGATCAGTTCCCGCTCAATATCGGAAATGAAAATCGAGGTATCGATGTGCTCGGAGCTGCGATTCCGCACGGCTCCCACGATCACCACCGGCTGGCGATCTTCGTTGGAGGAAAACCGCTGGAGCCAAGGACGATCAAGCATGTCGTCGACCATTTCTTCCGCCACCAGACGGGCATCGGTATCGTTCCACCGCCCGCTCAGATCGGTCTGGGTGTCTGCGCTGGTGCGCTGCACGGAACGACTGGGCGTGGCACATCCCGCGAGAATGGTAATTGCCAGCATAGCGACAATGCCGGTGACGTATCTCATTTTATTGGTCATCATAGTCTCTGAGTCCTCCAAAGTTAGAGAATATGTTTGGTGTACCCCTTTGTCAATGAAATCAGTTGAGTTATGGCACGCCCCTATCCTATAGTACGGAAACATGCGATCAACCATTGTCCGATTCCTGCTGACCGGATTAGTTGCCGTTCTCGCCGCCTGCGGAACTGCCCCGGAGCCCGCCGCACCGGAGCCGCCCGCTCCCGCCGAAGAGTCAGGCTCTGCCCGCCATGTTACGGTCACCGGGGACCTGCGGCCGCAAAACGGGTCACCCGTCTTCCTCGGCGTCTCCAACCGCAAGCGGAACCGTGACGAAGAGGAAGCCGAGGCGATTTTGCACATCGCGCAGCAGGCGTCCCGCTACCTTCAGACCTCGGCGATCTACCAGTATATCAGTCAGCGCGGCTCCCAGGGTGTTGGATATCTGGACGATATAACAACCCATTGGGACGAAGATCTCGCAACGGAACTCACGGATTCCGTGGAAGTTATCGATTCCGTGCGTACCGACACGGCAACGCTGGTGAGAGCTCGTGTGACCGGACTCCCGGCAGCTCCAGACCTGAGCACGATAGAAACCTCCGGTGACGGAGCATCCGCGCCACGCTGGGTCTCCACCACACCGGAAATTCCTGGATATCTGGTGGCGGTGGGTGCAGCCCAACAGCGCCGGACATGGCGAGATACCATAGACTTCACCGACCAGGAAGCGCTGAAAGCGATCCTTATTCAAACGGGGAGCACCGTGCGCATGGTGGAAGACCGGCGTTCCGTGGAACGCCGCGGGACTACCGCGACGGTAACCAGTGCCGAGGAGGCACAGGCCACCCTTTCGGGATTTCACGTGATCGCCCGCTATGCCACTCCTGGCGGCAGGTATCACTACAGTCTGGCCATAGCCAGAGAGGAGTAAGACATGCGCGCGCGTCGATTCCAACTGCTGTCGGTCATGGCCCTGAGTGCCGTGGTGCTTGCCGTGAGTCCGGTGGGTGCCCAAGACGTGGGTCGTGTCACCTACCTCGAGGGCGATGTGGAGCTGCTGCGGGACAACGAAATTCGCTCCGGTGAGGAGCTTGATATCGGCGAGCCGATCCTTGCGTTGGACGTCATTCAGACTGGATTTGACGGGTATGTAGAGTTGGAACTCACCGTGCTCTCCGGGATCACGGTACGTGTTCAGGAGAACTCAGCGTACTACGTGGAGCAGTCCACCAGTGGAGAGCGCTCGTCAGTCACCGTGCGGCTCTTGTCGGGTAAAATCGACATGGCGGTGTCGGAACTGTCCCGCGGATCATCTCTTTCCGTAGAGACGCAAACCGCCGTCCTTGGGGTGCGGGGCACCGAGTTTGATGTTCTGGTAGCTCCCGATGAGAGCGCGCTCTTCGGAATCCGAGAGGGACAGGTCGAGGTTACTTCCGGGGGCCGACGGGTAGCGGCGGATGCGGGACGCGCCGTGGAAGCACAGCCGGACCGCCGTCCTCAGACGCAGGAAGTACCGGGGGGTGATTTCGAAAGCTACTACGCGAACTGGACCGAAACCCGTCTCCGGGCGTTCCGAAGCGGCGCTGCCACCTTCGTTCGTGCCTACGCGCGCAGATACTTGGATACACGCGATACGTTCGAGACCGCCTACCGCGACCTGGCGGCGTTCCGCCCACGCCTGGAGGAAGCCGTAAGTCAGGGGCAACGCTCCCTGGGAGCCGACATGCGGCTGCGATCGGAAATCAGTCCGGCGATCATCCGCATGCGTAGCGTGTTACCGCTCTTCGAGACTACCGTCTATCGTCTCCGTGAGTTGCAACGCTTTCACGACCAGGGAATCGGTCGCACACAGATCGACGAAGGATCCTCGGAGGATTTCTTCCGCGCCTTTTCCATGGAGGAGCGCGAGCTGTTGCGCCGGCTGGCGGAAGTTCGTACGATTTTCCGGCTCTACAGCGAGGTGGACGAACGGAGCTTCGGCGGGCTTCCCAGCAGCCGCCGGGACGACGGCGAGAGTCCCTTTGATTCCGATAGCGGGAGCCTGCTGGATAGCATGCGGTTTTGAACGCGCGGGGTTGACAACGGGGAAGATACCGGCAAAAATGCGCCGGTATCGCGCTGTAATCGGGGGTGTAGCTCAGTTGGCTAGAGTACTTGAATGGCATTCAAGGGGTCACGGGTTCGAATCCCGTCACCTCCACGAGTAGGAAAGACCGCCGGCGGGGCGGTCTTTTTTTATTCCCTACCCAATACGGCTGAACAGAGATCCGGAACATGCTATAGTAACCCCATGGGTTCTTCTTTTGATACCAGCGACAATCTGTTTGTATCCAACGAGGCTGAGGAAGCCCCCGATTTCGAGGAGCTCTTTGATGAGCCGGGCCTCGACGACTTCGACGGCGGCGACGATACTGGTAGTTCCGCCGACGACCAGGAGCGATTCCAGCGGGTCGACACGATCACCGAAGAGCCAAAGCACTACTTTCGCAACGCTAACTACTATCAGGAGGCGC
>CAYQRW010000032.1:0-19674 GCA_964419735.1 uncultured Spirochaeta sp. | reverse complement strand
GGAATCGGCAGCGCCTTGGAGCCGGTGAGCCACGGCCCGGTGACGCTGTGCGGATCGTCCATGATGTGCTGGGGAGTACCGGCGGATACTACCGATCCTCCATGGACTCCTGCCCCCGGTCCCAGATCCACCACGTGATCCGCGGCGAGGAGCGTCTGCTCGTCGTGTTCCACCACCAGCAGGGTGTTCCCCAGGTCCCGCAGGTGGAGCAGGGTTTTCAGGAGTCGTTCATTGTCGCGTTGGTGCAGCCCGATCGTGGGTTCATCCAGGACGTAGAGTACGCCCACCAGCTGAGACCCGATCTGCGTGGCCAGGCGAATGCGCTGCGCTTCACCGCCTGAAAGGGTAGCCGCGGAGCGATCGAGGGTCAGATAGTCCAGCCCCACGCTCTGCATAAATCCCAACCGGGAGCGGATCTCTTTCAGGATCTCCGCGGAGATCTTGGTCTCGTTTACCGTGAGGGGCAGTTGATCAAAGAACGCCAGGGCCTCGGTCACCGAGAGGGCGGCGATATCGTGAATACTCTTGTCGCCCACCAGGACCGCCAGCGTTTCCGGGCGTAGTCGTTTCCCGCCGCAGGCGTGACACACTTTCTCAGTCATGAACGATTCGAACCAATCCTGCATCTGCGCGGACCCGGTTTCGCGGTAGCGCCGTTCCAGATCAGGGATTACCCCGGGAAAGTGGCGGTGATACTCCACTCGCCCCTCACCATCCGGCTTCTCGTAGACGAAGTGGACCTGCTCATGGCTGCCGTACAGGATCTGATCCATGACGTAGCTGGGAATATCCTCCAACGGTTGATCCAGGTCGAAGTCGAGCTGTTCCGCCAGCGCCTCGAAGCGCGTCCGGTACCAGCGCGCCCCGGGGTTATAGGGGCGAATTCCATGTTCGTTGAAGGACAACGTGCGATCCGGCATGACCAGATCCGGATCAAACTCTTTGGTCACTCCCAAACCGGAACACGCCTCACAGGCGCCAAAGGGACTGTTAAAGGAGAACAGCCGCGGCTCCAGTTCCGGGAACGTCACGTTGCTGTCGGGATAGGCGTAGTGCTGGGAAAAGGAGTGTTCCTCAAAGCTTCCATCGTCGCGCTCGATCAGTACCAGCACAGTACCGCCGGAGGTCTCCAGGGCGCTCTCGATCGCCTCCACGATCCGTTTGCGCGCCGATGTACTGACGCGGACCCGATCTACCACGATTTCGATCGAGTGCTTGCGGTTCTTCTCGAGCTGAATATCCTCATCCAGGGAGAGGACCTCCCCGTCTACCCGGACTCGAACGAACCCCGCCTTGCGGGCATCATCCAAGACCCGCTGGTGAATACCCTTTCTGCCCCGCACCACCGGCGACAACACCATCATCTTGGCGCCGTCCGGATACTCGAGGATCTGCTCGATGATTTCATCCACCGTCTGTTTTTCGATGCGTTTGCCGCTGGTGGGATCGTGAGGAACGCCCATACGGGCGAAGAGCAGGCGGTAGTAGTCCCAGATCTCGGTGACCGTTCCCACGGTGGAGCGGGGATTACGATTGGTGGTCTTCTGTTCGATCGAAATCGCCGGAGACAGACCCTCGATATAGTCAACATCGGGCTTATCCATGCGTCCGAGGAATTGGCGGGCGTAGGCGGACAGGGACTCCACGTAGCGCCGCTGCCCCTCGGCAAAGATCGTGTCGAACGCCAGCGACGACTTTCCGGAACCGCTCATCCCGGAGACAACGATGAAGCTGTCCCGGGGAAGCTCGATATCAATATTCTGGAGATTATGCTCCCGGGCACCTTTGACAAAGATTCTGTTCATGAGTTTCCGAGAAATTACGCAATTATCGTTGCAGTGACAACGTCGCTTCTACATCGCGACGGATTTCGGCGGCGGCCACGTCGGCGCCGTCGGTGGGGGTCTCGTCGAGGGTGGCTGCCAGTTTGAGGAGGAGCTCGATAAAGCCCATCTCCTGGAGGTAGGCGCGCACGTCGGGGTAGCGCTGCGCCGTCAAGATGAGATCGGCTACGGTGGTAAACTGGTAGTCGAACTCGTGATCGATAATGGCGTTCACCGCTCGACCGCCAATCTCCACCACGCTGAAGAGGAGGTGCTCCATCGCCTCTTCCCGGCGCTGGGGATCGGGATCCTGTAGCAGGTAGTCGGCCAGTTCCCGGTGCGCCTCCAGGGCCTGGGGAAAATCCAGACGATAGAGGATGAGCACCCGATTGAGGCCGCTCTCCAGGAGCCGTTCCCTCATGGCGCGCCGCTGGTTTCCATTGGCGTCACCCTCACTGTTGAACACCGGATCCTGGTTCACGATCCGGCGCAGGGCGTTGCGGTATTCACGCTCGGCGCCCTCCTGCTCCAGCAGCCGGGCGAGCTCGAGGCGCAGGGCAAACTCTTCATCGGGAATCTCCAGGGACCCGCTTTGTTCCAGCGCGCGCTGGTAGTAGCGGCGCGCCAGGGCCGTGTCGCCCTCCGCGGCATGCACCCGCGCCATACCGATGTACGCTTCGGGGTAGACCGCCTGTGCCTCCAGTGCCCGCGAATACAGTCGCAACGCCTCGGGGTAGTCGCGGGAGGGACCGCGACGGGCGGCTTCTTCGGCGCGCTCGTAATAGACCCACGCCGGTCGTTCAGGTGAGGTATCGGTGTCGGACTGCGCAAGGACGCCGCTGATATTCATCGTCCCGAGAGCCGTTATGAATACCAGGGTTACTACCGGAGCGCAGAGTCTTCGCCTCATGGTTCTATTATCGAGCGTTCCGCCGGAGAAGTTGACGGAATTCAAAGTGGCCGGTCTCCCGTGACGGGAAACCGGCCCGATGATGTGGGTACGCGCGGCTGCTTAGCCCACCACGCCCAAAAGGAAGACCATCACGAAGAGGGCCACCGTTTCTACCAGTCCCAGGACCAGCAGGTAGTTACCAAAGCCCTTTCCGGTCTCGGCCAGCGCATCCGATGCAACCGCCCCCGCCTTACCTTGAAACCAGGCGGACATGCCCATAGCCATTCCGCCAAACACGCCGGCTCCGATGATCAGCCACGCCTGCTCCACATTCTGGGCGGCCTCTGCCAGGGCGTTCATCAGGATCAGCCCGTAGATCGTCTGAGTCAGGGGCGCTCCGACGAAGGCCACCAACAGAAAGGGAGCCGGTTTGTTTTGTACGAAGGCCTTTTTCCAGGCTCCCACTGCGGCCATTCCGGCGGTACCGGAGCCCAGGGCGGAACCCATTGCAGCAAACGCAAGAGCCGAGCCGACTCCAAGAAGTCCGATATTCATGCGTTACATCTCCTTATTGATAATTCGTTTACGCATTCTTTCGCGCTTTGAACGGGGCGTACTCCACCCCGGTCCATTCCATTCCAAGATGCCCGGAGAACTCGAGCATATTCAATCGAACGCCGTGGACGATCACCGACAGCGCTCCCATCGCCAGGTTGAGGCTGTGCCCCAAGAACAACACCAACGCAGCGATGATCGCCCCGCCGGCGCCTCCCATGGACTCGGCGATGCCGCCGGCCATGCTGTTAAACGCTTCCGCGATCGCCAAGGAAGCCAGGCCTACCGCAAACAAGCGGATATAGGAAATGATGTCTGAGAAGGCGCTGATTCCATCTAGAGCGGTGGTAATGATGTTTGCCACGCCCTTGGCCATTCCGATGAAGAAGTTCTGTCCGGACTCCTGCCGTCCGAACGCCAGCACCACGATCAGACCTCCCACGATCATACTCATCCACCAGTCGGGACGCGGGACGATCGACATCGCCACCGTTCCCAGCACCAGCTCCAGGACGAGGTAGTACAGGCCCAGGACCATCGCTAACCACCCCAGCTGTTCCAGGGCGGCGATCCTTGGCGAGCTTCGCAGTCCGCGAAAGAAGTTCCACACGTGAGCGATCGACAGGTGGATCGTGCCGATGACAAACGTCATATACTGGATCGTCTGAGTACTGGCCTCGTTGTCGGCGGAGATCGAGGGAATTACGAAGTTTCGCAGAACCGGCAGCTCGGCAAAGGGGGCGTAGCCGAACCAGTTTCCGGTAATCGCTCCCCAGACCACCGTGGCTGTACTGAGGACGACCATGAGCGCCGTACCGGGCCCCGGCTTTTTGCCCCTGCGCGCTCCCCGGACGGCGGCGATCACCGTTCCTGCCAGGAGGATCGCGCCATATCCGCCGTCTCCGATAATCATCGCGAAGAAGACCACGAAGAACAGCAGAAAGAAGAACGAGATATCCATCTCCCGGTATCCCGGCACCGTGCCGAGCAGATCGAAGACCGGTTTAATCATTTGAACCGGTTTGGGGTTACGGATTTCGGTGGGTACCTGTTCTTGGGGATCGGGATCGCGAACTACCACGCCCCAGCCATGTTCTTGAGCTGCAGCTTTGAGCTCATCCACCCGATCATAGGGCAGAAATCCCGTGACCCAGGCGAGCTCCTTCTGTGAGTCCATGCGGGACTGTACCCGGACGTACTCGAAGTCCTGAGAAAGTTCTTCCTGCGCCGCCAGCAATACCGGTCGCTGCGGCGTCAAGGCGGCCAAGGACACATTAATCTCCTCGCGCCGCGCTTCCTGGTGTTCCCGATCCCGCCGTAGTTCTCGGACCGATACTTCCGGCAGCGCCACCGGCTCATCTCCCGCAGGGAGGTCCTCTCCGGGGGCGGCGATTCCCACCGCCCGCACAACTGCCTTGGTCCGGTGCAGGACGATCCCATGGGGAAGCTTCTCCAGGAGCTCATCGGCGGTTTCCGGAAGGCGCTCATAGAGCGCTACCTCCACCCCGCCCTCGTACAGTGCTCGAATACGGTCCACATCAACCTCGCCCCAGGGGGCGAGCCGTTCCAGCTCACGGGTAATACGGTCCACGGAGTCATTGATCTGCGCGACTTCCTCGGAGAGTTTTTGACTCTCCTCGGCGATTCTCAGCGCTTCATCCACGGCGGCGCCGCCTTGGAGCGACGTCTCTTCGGCGGACTGCTCATCTCCCGCGGGAATGGTAGCCAGCGCACGTTCTATTGCGGTCCACTCTTCCCGGAGGCGCTCACCACGGGCGGTGTCGGCACGATCGGTGAAGATGTGAAGTACCCCGAGGTCGCGCAACGCCGAAAGCGTCTGCTCCTGGTGGGTCTGGAGTGTCACCACGGACACTTTCTTCATAGTAACGATCATTACTCCGCCTTTACCAGATTCCGCTTGGCGATCTTCCCGCGAACCACCGCCGCGGTCTGTTGATCTCCCAGATAGATTCGAATCATACGGATATTCTCTTTCGTCTCAGGGATCTTCACCTTCTCGAAGAGGTTCACCCGTTGGGTGGTGACGCGGAGTTCATTTTCCAGACGGTGCAGTTGCTCCCGCAGAACTTTGAGTTGGGCATCCAGCTTGAGCACGGAGCGCAGTGCCTCAACTCCGCTATCAACCCACGGCGGCGTGCCCACCAGATCCCAGCGGCGATCAACGAACTGCAAGTCCTCGAACACCGGAATATCGATACCGGCGATGTTCCCCGTGGATGAGGTGATCTTCTCCACCTCCGCGTACGGCGTGAGGTCGATGCCGTCGTTGAAGACGCCGATCCACTGCAAGAGGTCTTTGCGCAGTTGGTCTTTCTCGCGGACCAGATTCTCGTGTTCCTGCTCCACCTGTCGGATGACCATTTGCAGCTGCTGTTTCTTAAGCTGGAGGGTCGGCAGGTAGCGCTGGAATCGCTTCAGCGCGTCCTTCTGCTTCTTCAGCTCGTTCTTGGTGAGCTTTACCATTAGGCCGAGGCCTCCTCCACCTTATCTTTGGGCCAGAACTGGTTGATCAGCTCCGATTTGAGACCCGTTTCCTGCGGCTCAAAGCACTCCGCCATGATCTTCCACCCCCGGTCCAGCGCTTCCTCCAGCGGAATATTCACCGAGAGATCCATCATCTGGCTCTCGAAGAGACCTCCGTACTTGAGCAGTTTGTCGTCCCAGTCGCTCATGCGGAATCCCATGGACTTCTTCTCCTGGCTTTCCTTGTAGGCGGCGTACAGTTTGATCATGCCGTCCATAACGGCGCGATGATCATCGCGGGTCTTGTCGTTGACCTGCTGCTTCAGACGGGACAGTGACCCGAACGGCTCGATGCGGCCGTTGCGCAGATAGTACTGACCCTCGGTGATGTATCCCGTGTTGTCGGGAACTGGATGGGTCACGTCGTCGCCGGGCATCGTGGTGACACCAAGAATCGTAATTGAGCCGGCTCCTTCGAAGTCTACCGCCTTCTCGTAGCGGGAGGCGAGCTGACTGTAGAGGTCTCCCGGATAACCGCGGTTCGAGGGCACCTGTTCCTGGGTAATGGCGATTTCCTTCATGGCATCGGCGAAGTTCGTCATGTCCGTAAGCAGTACGAGTACCCGCTGGCCCTGCAGCGCGAACTTTTCCGCCACCGCCAGGCTGATATCGGGAACGAGGAGCGCCTCAACCACCGGGTCGCTGGCGGTGTGCACGAACATGATCGTCCGACTCAGGGCTCCTCCGTTTTCCAGGGTATCCTTGAAGAAGAGATAGTCATCGTGCTTAAGACCGATACCTCCCAGGATGATCACATCCACTTCGGCTTGCATCGCGATGCGTGCCAGGAGCGGGTTGTATGGCTCACCACTGACGCTGAAGATCGGGAGCTTCTGGCTTTCCACCAGGGTGTTGAAGAGGTCGATCATGGGAATTCCGGTACGAATCATGTTGCGGGGAATGATTCGTTTGGCGGGATTAACCGAGGGACCGCCGATTTCGATCAGATTATCGGTGAGCTGCGGGCCGTTATCGCGCGCCTCCCCGGAGCCGTTGAAGATGCGCCCCATGAGGTTTTCCGAGAACGAGACCTGCATCGGATGGCCGGTAAAGCGGACTTCATCTCCCGTAGAGATTCCCCGTCCTCCGTTGTAGACCTGCAGGCTCACCTCATCGCCACGCATGCGAATGACCTCGGAGAGGCTGTCCCCGTAACGAGTGGTAACCAGAGCCAGTTCGCCGTAGCGAACTCCTTCGGCCTTGACGGTAATCACGTTACCGGCGATCGATTCGATACGACTATAAACCTTACGCATTGCTTCCTCGCTTGCTGTACGTCTCTTCCGCGGCGGGCTCCAGGCCATCGGAGACTTCGTCGAGCATTCCCAGAATTTCCTTTTCCAGCGAATTGAACTCGTCACTCTTCCACTCGGCGCCGTTGTAGTCGATGAACTTCTGACGAAGCTGGGAGAACAGGCTCCGGGCGTGTTCTTTGCTTTCTACATTGAGCTTGCCGCCGAGTATCCGGAAGAGGACGTCAAAGACGTGGCGCTGCCGCTCAACATCTACGGAGGCGTCTACCGGATCAAAGGCGTTCTGCTGCAAATAAACGGCGTCCAGGAACTCCCCTTTCTGGTGGAGCAGAAAGTCCTCCAGAGCGGTTCCTTCCTCACCGACAACTTTCATCATCTGACCGACCTCGTCACCTTGCTCCAGGATGGACCGGCTGTACTCCACCATGCCGTAATCTACGAGGCTGGGGTACTTACTCCAACTGTCCATGGGGTCGATGGAGGGATACTTGCGGGCATCGGAACGCGCCCGAGAAAGCCCGTGAAAGGCACCCACGACTTTGAGGGTTGCCTGGGTTACCGGTTCCTCGAAGTTGCCTCCGGCGGGACTTACCGTGCCACCGATCGTAACCGATCCGGTTGTACCGTTTTTGAGCCGCACCACGCCGGCGCGCTCGTAGAACGCGGCGATCACCGATTCCAGATACGCGGGAAACGCCTCTTCACCGGGTATTTCTTCCAGGCGTCCGCTCATTTCACGCATCGCCTGTGCCCAGCGGCTGGTGGAGTCCGCCAGGAGCAGAATGTTGAGTCCCATCTGCCGGTAGTATTCAGCGATCGTAACCGCC
Source organism: uncultured Spirochaeta sp. (assembly GCA_964419735.1). Taxonomy (GTDB): domain Bacteria; phylum Spirochaetota; class Spirochaetia; order DSM-27196; family Alkalispirochaetaceae; genus Alkalispirochaeta. The sequence continues at coordinate 11,780 of CAYQRW010000032.1, read as the reverse complement.
GTATACACGGAAGCTTCCCGCGCGGCAACGGGCATGGAGCTGGTGTTACAGATAATGACGGTGCGCTCCATCAGTGATTTTCCCGTCTTCGGGTCGATCAACTCGGGGAACTCCCGGAGCGTCTCCACCACCTCACCGGCGCGCTCACCGCAGGCTGCGATAATTACAACGTCCACATCAGCGTTGCGGCTGGTGATCTGCTGCAGTACCGTCTTGCCGGCACCGAAGGGTCCCGGGATGCAGTAGGTGCCGCCCCGGGCCACGGGGAGAAAGGTATCAATGATGCGCACCTTGGTGACCATCGGGTCCTCGGGGCGCAGACGCTCAGCGTAGGCGTCGATCGCCCGCTTCACCGGCCACTCGAAGACCATCGTCATCGTGCGCGTGTTACCCTCTTCATCGGTGAGTTCCGCCACCGTCTGGTCCAGGGTGTAATCCCCCTCGCCCTGGATCGACGCCACGGTGAAGACCCCGCGCCAGCCAAAGGGAACCATGATCTGGTGTCGAAAGATACCTTCCGGAACCGATCCGATCTCATCACCGGCGGCCACGGTATCTCCCACGGACACGCTCGGCGTAAACGTCCACTTTCGGGATCGATCGAGCGCTTTGAGGTAGAGCCCGCGCTGCAGGAAGAAGCCGGACTGCTCCGCCAGCTCGGGAAGGGGGTTCTGCAGGCCGTCACAGATCGTCGAGAGGAGGCCCGGACCCAGTTCCACCGCCAGCAGTTCCGCGGTGAATTCCACCGTATCCCCCACTGCGATGCCCTGCGTATCCTCAAAGACCTGAAGCTCGGCCTGGCTACCGCGGATACGGATAACCTCGGCCTTGAGCTGTTTATCGTCGAGCTTGATATAACCGACTTCGTTCATCGACACGTCGCCCTGCACGGAAACACTTACCATGTTTCCGTTAATGGCAACCACATTTCCTGTTGTCATGTAGCAATCTCCATCAGTGACTCTGCAACCTCGTTATACTGCCGATCGAACTCTTCATTTCCGGCATCGCTGTCGGTAATGTAGGTTCGGCGCCATACGATTTGCAGTTTGAGGTGATATAGATAAAGGTTTTCCCGATCGAAGTGGTGCCCGGTTTCCAGCGTTTCCGCCACATACCATAACCACTGTAGGATACCGAGTTCGCGTTTTAGGGGATTTTCTTCATTTAAGATCTGACGAAGACGCTCGGGAATTGTGGCATCCTGAACGTCCGGTCGTGGAAGCCGTTCCGCTTCCCATCCGAGGGTCTGGGCACGAAGGATCGCGGCCTGTTGCTGAAACTCACGGAGCGCTCGATTCCATTCGGCAGCTATACCGGAGGGATCATCAGCGGCACTACCGACGATCGCGGCCCGGTCCCCTTCCATGCGAATCTGGGCCGATTCCACGTATTCCAGGTCCGTACCGCCCATTTCCACGGCACAGACCTCAAGAAAATCGGCTTGTGACAGGAACGGTTGCTCTTCGAACTTCAGCGCAGGAAGAGACGCAACCGTGTAGTAGTACTGCTTCACCGCGGAATCCCTATTCCTTGGTGGCGCTCTTCATGAGCTCCGCCAGCCGGGGATTGAGAAACGATGCGAGGAGTTCCGCCAGCGTTTCGTCGGTGAAGTCGTAGTAGGCGGACCCATCCTGCGTGCCGATTCGGAAACCGGCGGTAATCCCGCGAACGGGTCGAACATCCACGCCGTTCTTCAGTTTTTCGGATAGCGCAGCGCGGAGCGAGCGTTCCAGCCCGTCTCGATCCTGTTCGTTAACGAGAACTTCGAACTCGTCGGATCCGGATGTACTCCACGCCTGGACCATGTCTGCAATAACCGACGCCATGCGTTCCGGGGTGAGCGCATCACCGACAGCTGCCTTCTGGACCTCATCGAAGAGGTTGGTCAATTCGGTGCGAACCGATAGAAGTAGGTCACGGGAGGCCTGCTTCAGGGCGGCTTCGCCGGCGGCTTGGTGCTTTGCCGCGTCCGCCTTCGCCTGAGCGATGATCTGTTCCGCCTCTTGGCGAGCATGATCCACCTTCTCCCGGGCCTGCTTTTCGGCGGACTCCACGATCTTGCGGGCGCGGTTCTCCGCCTCTTTCACGCCTTCATCGTGAATTTTGTCGATTATGTTTTGAAGTTCGGTTTCCATGCGCGGTCCTTTGTGTACATCTGTATGTTTGTGCCTGTCAGGCCCCTCAATATACTGTCATGCAAAACGTCATGCAAGGCCGAGTTTGGGTTCATAACGAGAGATCACCGGTCACCTTGTAAAGATCTCCATCCCGAACGACGTCGAGATCGCGATCCGGAAAGTATTCCGGCAGCAGTTCGGTCACGCGGCGAGCGACGTAGTTACGAATCTCTTCGCGCGTTTCCTCATCAACCTGGGTGAGCGTGACCATGCGCGTCTCTATTACATACCCCCGACCGTATTCACTACCGTAGCCGGCGGAAAAGCTGGCGCCCACGTTGAACAGGCCATCGGTCTCCGGGTTGGAGCTGCGGCCCTGGGGCGGTCGGGACGGATGCAGGGGATAGTCATGGCCCCAGCGGTTTTCCAGTTCGACATCGATCTGATCGAAGAGCTGTTTCAACTTCGTTTCAAAATCCTGGACCTGTTGTCCAAGCATTACGGCACCTCCCAGTGCGCCTCTAACGCTGAATCCTCATTGGAAAGCATGAGCGGGCCCATGGGCGCTGTCCAGGTAGCGCTGCGATCCTCGGAAGCGGACTGCCAGGATGCGCCTTGCACCTCGGGACCGGTCGTCTGCAGTGCACCAGGGGCGTTGAGGGTCAGACGAAACTGTTGTTCGCGGAAGACCTCCAGGATCAGCTCTCGCTGTTCGGTATCGACCTCGGAGACGTCGCCGGCTATCGGAACCCGAATTGATCCCGCCTCCAGGTCCAGCTCGAGTTGACCGTCTCCCGCCCACCCCCAGAGCCCGGCGAGACTCTCGGCGGACCCTACGGAGTACTCCATTTCCACCGTGACCGTCTCCCCCTCCTCTCGCACGGTGTGGCCGACGAGGTTCACGTCGCGGTAGAGATCCGCCGCTTCCCGGGCATCCCGCTCCGAGATGGGAATCGCTCGCTCCGGTGAGGTGGAATCAAACACTCCCAGTTCCCACACGGACCGAGGCATGCTATAGACCAGCTGGAGGCGGAGGTCCTCGTCATCACGGAGATCGATCGTAACATCTGTAGAAAGGCATGAGCTCAACGCCAGGACCAAAGCTCCCACGAAGAGCGACCTGCGAAGGGCGCTGTATTTCACGCTGCGATCCTACCGCGCGGGGGCGCCGCTACTCAAGCGAGAAACACGACCGTTTTGCCGAATCCCCCCTCTTCCGGCGCGGCAAACTCGTAGCGCTCCACCTCCGGTCGGGATTCGAGATAGTCCTGAACGCCCTTTTGCAGTACCCCGGTCCCCATTCCGTGAATCACCGAAAAACTGGAGAGGTCGTTCATGACCGCCGCATCTACCTGGTGTTCCAGCTCCTCCAGGGCGGTATGCAGCCGTTTGCCCCGCAGATCCAGTTCGAAGACCGAACGCATCTGCGGTGTTGCCGGACGCAGGCGAGAGTCGGCGCCGGCGCCAGGCGTTGCGGAGCGTGCTGAAGCTGAACCGTCCGCAGCCTGCTCCCGGGAATCGCACCGCTCAAGATCCTCCAGCGGCACCGTCATGCGTACGCCGCCAAACTGTACCTCAGCTCCTCCGCTCCGGAGGCTGCGAACGGTACCGTCCCGTCGGGTGCGCCGGTGGCGCACCGTGTCGCCAATACCGATCGGCTCAGCGTCGGCGGGCTGCTCCGGGGCCGCGGCGGAGGGGCGATGACGCGCAACTTGCGCCTGCTGTGCATCTCGGTGGGCCTCAATCTCCTTGAGTTGATCTTGGGCGGCCTTGATCTCCTCCCGGGAGATCTTTCCGCCGCGCTCCCGCAGGCGACGCACCTCACCTTCCACCTGCTGTCGCGCCTCTCTCAGGAGCCGGTCCAGCTCCACCAGACCGTTCCGCCGGAGCTCGGTGGCACGCGCCTCCACCGCCTCTTCCCGCTGAGTCACCTCCGAGAGACGGCGGTCCAGGGCTTCCCGGTCTCGGCGCAGGGTTGCGCGCTCCCTGGTCAACTCTTCCTCGAGATCGCTGAGGCGGGTAATGATTTCGGCCACGCTGCTTTCCCGGTCACTACGGTACGCATGCGCGCGGCGCAAGATCTCCCGGTTCAGTCCCTGGCGCGCGGCGGTGTCCAGGGCGTGGCTCGCTCCCGGGCGCCCCGGTACGACGCGGTAGGTCGGTTGATGGGTATCCTCGTCAAACGCCATGGAGGCGTTGGCCGCGCCGTCGCGGGTGTAGCCGTAATGCTTGAGCACCGTCTGGTGCGTGGTGACCAGAACGGTGCTTCCTTGGTCGATCAAATGGTCCACGATCGCCATGGAGAGCGCGGCGCCCTCCTCCGGGTCGGTGCCGCTTCCCAGCTCATCCAGCAGAATTAGGCTTCCGGGAGCGGCGTGGTCGCAGACTTCCGCCAGGTTCCGCAGGTGACCGGAAAAGGTGGAGAGCGCTTCGTCCAGGGACTGTGCATCACCGATATCCACGCCCCAGTAATCAAAGAACGGGAGACTCGAGTCTTGAGCTACCGGTATGGGAATTGCCGACTGGTTCATCATGGACAGGAGTCCCACCGTCTTCAGAAGAACCGTCTTGCCGCCGGTGTTGGGACCACTGATGATCATGATCCGCGTCTCCGCGTCGTACACGATATCCAGTGGTACGGCGCCTGATCCCAGCAGCGGATGGCGTGCGCCGTGGAGCGCGATCCGATCTCCGGCGGGAAGCACGCGGCCACCGCCGGCTCCCGCGTATCTTGCCCGGGCCAGCAGCTGGTCCGCTGCTACCACCGCACCGTGCAGTCTCCGCAGCTCCAACAAATGGCCGCGGATCTGCGCGCTGAGCTCGCGGAGCACGCGGCGCACCTCCCGGAGAATACCGTTGTGCGCCTGCACTAAATCGTTATTGAGGTCCACCAGTTGACGCGGCTCCACGTACACCGTTTCCCCGCTTCCCGACGACTCATGCACGATGCCGTCGATCCGGCCGCGGAAGTTTGCCGCCAAGGGGACCACCGTGCGACCATCGCGGATCGTGGGCTGGTCGCCCTGGAACATGTGCCGGTCCTGCCGGATCATCTGCTCCGCCGTCTCCATGAGCCCCTGGTTGAGACGACGAATTTCTTTGCGCAGGCGCGCAAGCTCCGGGATCGCCGCCTCGTTTAGCGTGCCCTCCGGCAGAATCGTCTCCCGCAGCCGCCGCAGAACCTCCCGGGGTACCTCCACGCCCGCGGCTACCTGGGCCGCCGGGGCCGGCGGTGATCGGTCCTGCCGGGGCCGGAAGAACTCTACCGTCTGGTGGGCAAACTCGAGAAACAGGCGCAGATCCCGCAGTTCCTCCAGTTCCAGGACCGCTCCCTCCCGTTCCACTGCATCCAGCACGGGAGCTATCACCGGCACAGCTCCACCGGGGAGCACGTCTCCCTCCTGGAGGCGGCGCTGGAGCCAGCTCACCACCGTCTGCTCCTCGGCAAGGGCGGCCCGATCGATCCGCGGCAGCAGGGCAAGCAGGTGTGTCGCGCCCTCCTGGGTCACCGCGAGTTCAGCAACGGCGGCGCGAATGCGATCAAATTCCAGAGCTTGAACTGAATTCACCGGTGCGGTCCTTCCATGTCTTGAATGATTCGGCGGTAGGAGTCGTACCGCCGAGGGGTGATCGTACCCTCCGCAACCGCGGCGAGGACGGCACACTTCGGCTCGTGAGTGTGGGTGCAATTGGGCATGCGACACTCCCCGATGTAGGGCAGAAACTCCCGAAATCCGCGTCCCACCTGGGGCACGCTATATCCAAAGAGGTCGTACTCGCGCACCCCCGGCGTATCGATGTAGACGGTAGCCCCGCGATCACCGGAAACCAGCACCTGCCGCGCCAGGGTTGTGGTGTGGCGGCCCCGGTGATACCGGTGGGAGACATCCCCAGTGGCCAGGTTGAGCCCCGGAACCAGGCGGTTGATCAGGGAGGACTTGCCCACCCCGGACTGCCCGAAAAACACCGTGGAGAGGCCGGAAACGCGCCGTTGCAACGCTTCCACTCCGGGATCTTGTGGATCGGTGGCGGAGGTGGTGCTCACCTCATAGCCGATCTCCTGCAAAACTGCCACGTGGGCTTGGGCGGACTCCGACAGCGGCAGGTCTGCTTTGTTCAGAACCAGCAAAACCGGCAGCTCTTCGAGTTCGGCCATGACCAGTACCCGGTCAACAAAGGCCGGGCGATACTCCGGCGTGCCCTGGCTGGTGACGATCGCCAGGAAGTCCGCATTGGCGGCGATCGCCTGCATCCGCCGGCGAGTACGGTTCCAGCGAACTACCGTGTTGCGCCGCTCCTCCCGCGCAACGATCCGCAGGGCATCTCCGGTTTCATCTACCACCACCCGGTCCCCGGGGGCCAGCGGATTGTGTTCTCCCTCGGTATCCCCCAACGTCTTGCCCTTCAACCGCAGGTGATCGTGGACTACGCCGGAGTCATCACGAATGCTGTAGATATTGTTGGCCCCCCAGACGACGACGCCGATCACAACGAGAGCTCCGGCAGGTGCGTCCAGCGCGACCGATCCTGGGGGCACTGGGAGGCGGATGGCGCACCGGTGCGCATGAGCAGCGCCGTTTCGGTGCAGTGCGGCGTAGTGCGCGATGTGGTGTGCGGTGCGGGCAGTACCTCCAGGAGCCGCCGGGTGACGCCATCCAGTGAATCCACGACGCGAACTCCCGCTCCCAGAACCTCCTGGAAGTGGCCGGCGAATCGCACGAAGTGGGTGCACGCCAGGACCACCGTGTCGACGTCACCGTCAAGCCGACGGACGACTTCCTCAGATATCACCTGCCGAATGGCAGCATCATCGCCGTCACAGTGGTAGTGCTCGGCAACGCTCACCAGGCGCGGGAGGCCCAGGCGCGTGACGCGCACGATGCGCGCAAACTGGCGCACCAGGTCGTCGGTATAGGGATCGTGAACGGTCCGGTTGGTGGCGAGCACCGCGATGTGACCGCTGGTGGTCATGGCCGCCGCCGGCTTCACGGCGGGTACGGTGCCCACCACCGGCACGGTAACTACCTCCCGCAGGGCGGCAAGCGCAACCACCGACGCGGTGTTGCACGCCACCACGATCGCTTCAATCGGGTACGCGCTGATCACTGAGGTGATCACGCGAAGTACCCGGTTGCGTACCACCTCGGGCTGTTTGTCGCCGTAGGGAAAAGCGGCATCATCGGCGAGATACAGACACGTCGTGGAGGGATTTCGCCGCTGAAACTCCTCCATATACACCATGCCGCCGATCCCGGAATCGAAGAAGAGTATCATCGGCCGTGCTTACGAAAAGAGAGAATCGAAATCGCTGCGGGCCTGGGAACCGCCGCCGGAGGATCCACTGCGTCGCGGTTCCTGGGCAAGTCGAAAGTAGTCACAGAAGTTGCTTCGTTCTTTTTCAAATACCGGATCTGGAATCGTTTCACGACAGTCCCAGTGGGCGCCGGGTTCATAGAAGACGCAGTTCCGGCAGCACCGCACCGGGGCGTTGCACTGCGGGCACTCCAGGGAGCGAGTAACCACGAGATCCCGGGGAAAGGTATAGCCACATTTGTAGCACTCAGCCATGGGGGAATTGTATCGGTGCCAAATTGCTTGTGCAAGTTTATTCGGCCCCCTACACTACAGGCATGTTCGTTCGTTCCTGCAGCGCTCAAGAACTGAATCATCTTCTCTCGTCAGGGGATTCCGTGCTGGAGTACCTGGACTGCCGCGGTATTCGGGTGGATGGTCTCGATTTCTCTCACCGCCACTTGCGGTGGGTTCGGTTCTCGCAGGCGCAGCTCCGGCACTGCTCGTTTCGAGAGGCCACGTTGGAGTGCGTGTTCGCGGACCTGGCTACCGTGGAACACTGCGGGTTTGACGATGCGTTGGTTTTTGAATCGGTCTTTGCGGGAACGCACATGCAGGACACCACCTTCGTCGGGGCCACAGCCGATCAATGCAACTTTAACGGTATCCAAGCGCGGGACACCGACTTCAGCGACGCCTCGCTGAGACAGAGCCGGTTTCTCAACGCGCGGCTCTCGGCGGTTGCCTTTATCAATTGCGACCTGAAGAATACGCTGTTCCAGTTCAGCACCCGGGACCAGGTGAGTTTTAAGCATTCCAATTACGAGGAGGCGTGTTTCTAATGGCGCTCCCGGAACCCAAGCTCCATGTGATCCCGTACTTCTCCCCCGAGAGTGAAACGACCACTTATGTAGTATCTCGCCGCGGCTGTTCCGCCGCCGTCCTCATCGATCCGGTGCACGTGAATCGTGATTTTCTGCACATTCTCCTCCAGCACGAGCTCACCGTGACCACCGTCTGTATTACGCATCCTGAGTCGTATATGCGACACGCGCTGCGTACGCTACGGAAGATCTTCGATTTTCGCGTATTGGCGGGGTCTACGGAGCTTCCGGTCCCTCCCCCCGTGTACCACCTGGACGGTGAGGAAACGATCGATTGTTGCGATTTCAGCCTGCGGGCGATTCCGATTCTGCCCCACTCCCGCAGTTCGTACATCTACCAGGTGGAGTCGCTGGTCTTCACCGGATCGATCATTCACGCGGGAACGCTGGGAGAGACGGCCAACGCCTTCTCCGAGGCGTTGCTGGTGGCCACGGTGAAGGATTACCTCTTTCCCCTGCCCGAGGGTACGTTGATGCTGCCTTCAGTGGGGCCGCCCAGTACGATCAAAGCTGAGCGGACGCTGAGCCCCTACTATCGCGAGGAACTGTGATCCGCTCCTGGGAGGTGAGGCGGGAGAGGACCCGCCGAAAACGAACGGCCACCGGTGCCGTGAACGTCTCCACTGTGCCCCCGGGTCGTGGAACCACGGAGAGCCGGCGGGCATGGAGCATCAAGCGCTCCTCGGGAAAGCGGCGGTCCGGGCGCGCATAGAGGGGATCGCCGAGAATCGGGTGGCCCAGGTGCTGCAGATGTACCCGCAGCTGGTGCGTGCGCCCGGTGGACGGAAATAGCCGTACCAACGCGTACGCGCTCCCGTACTGCGCCACTACCTCGTACCGGGTGCGCGCACTGCGGGCACCCACAGGGACGGGGGGCTCCTGGGTGGCATTGACCCACATCTCTCCCGCTACCGCAAACCGGATGCGATTGCGCGGATCCCGGGCCAACGGGGCGCTCAGCATCGCCGACGCCGGCGAGGGAATCCCCTTCACCAGTGCCAGGTATTCCTTGTGAACCGCATGCTCCTTGAACTGCTGCACCAGCCAGTCGTAGGTGTCGGGATTCCGCGCGATGATCATGACGCCACTGGTTTCCTTGTCTAACCGATGGACGATTCCCGGGCGGTGCGTTTCGGCGGGTCCCTGGGCATGCAGCTCGAAATAAGCATCGCCCCGATAGCGCCCCGCCAGGGCGTGCACCAGGGTTCCGCGGGAGTTGCCGGCACCGGGATGGACCACCATCCCCTGCGGCTTCTGAATCACCAGATAGTCCGGCTGTTCCGTGAGGATTTCCAAGGGAATATCTTCCGCCGCGGTGGAAACCGCCTCGGGAGTGCTCAGAGACACGTGCAGCACATCCCCCGCCCGGACCCGGGTGGAGAGTCGAACGGAAACCCCGTCGCGGAGTAAGGCAATCGCGTGGCTTTTCAGACTGCTCCGCGGTAAGTCGGGAACGTGCCGGACGATACAGTGATCGGCGCGGAGCCCCGCATCCTCAGGGGCGCACTCCACGGTAAAGGTGTGATTCATGGTGTGGAATCCTGCGTCTCGCGGCGTCCCAGCACAAAATCTGCCACCGCCACGCCGGCGCTGATGATCGCGCCGGAGACGATCAGTCCTACCCGCTCCGAGCTGTTGTACCGGGGGCCCGATTCGGGCGAGAAGAAGCCGGGAATGTACTCCTGTCGGACTTCTCCAGCGGCGGCGCTTTGGTAGGCGAACCGCCCCAGCTGATACCCAATACCGCTAATGATCATCGCCACCGGGAACGCCCCGAGAGCGATAATCTCTCCCCGACGAAGATCTCGCGCCCACTGCGGAAACTCCTCGGGTTCGTACGGCGCCGGTTCATCGAGCCATTCCGGCCGTTCTTCGTTATCGGACGCCGCAGTGGAGTCGGAGCTTTCCTGCGCGGAGACCGGCGGCACGCCACCGCTGCCGGCGACCACCGTCACGGTGAGCAGTACTGCCACTAATCGTTGCATACCCCGGCGCATCTTCCGCTCGCTCATGATTCCCGCGCTCCAAACAGGGCCGTTCCCACTCGGACGGTGGTGGCTCCCTCCAGAATCGCGTATTCGTAGTCGTTACTCATTCCCATGGAGAGTTCAGACAGCGGGAGATTAGGAAAATCTCGTGCGAGACGCTCGGAAAACTTCCGGAGTGAGGCAAAGGCGCGGCGCAGTTCCCCTTCGTCCGTGCTGATGGGGCCGATCGTCATGAGCCCGGTGATGGTAAGCGCAGTCAGGGGAGTGACCGCGGAAACCAGCGCGGTGAGCTGATCGTAGGTACAGACGCCCTGTTTGGACTCCTCCCCGGAGGTGTTGACTTCCAGCAGGATCGGCATTCTCCGCTCCTGTTCCGCGAGGCGATCGTGTAACGCGCGGGCGGTGCGTTCGGCATCTATGGAATCTACCGCGTGGTACAGGCGTGCCGCATCGCGCGCCTTGTTGCGCTGTAGGTGTCCGATGAGGTGAATTTCCGCATCTTCCGGGAATAGGTCCCGCCGCGCCTCCGTTTCCTGGACCCGGCTTTCTCCGAAGAGGCGCAACCCCGCGGCAACCGCCTCCCGGATTCGCTCAACGGGTTGGCGCTTGCTTACCGCCATGAGGCGGACTTCGTCAGGAGCGCGACCTCCCTTTTGGCAGGCGTCTTGGATGCGGTCAGTGATACGGGCCAGGTTCTCCGCGACGTGCGACATAGGTTGATAATAGCACTTCGACGGGGGCGTTGACGATAGTTAGTGCGGGAGGTAACTTCAGGTTATCTATGAACGAATCACTATGGTCCTCACGCCAGACAGCAACGTGGCGTAACAAGCTTGGACTGGCAGAAATGTTGAAGGGCGGCGTCATTATGGACGTCACCACCCCTGAACAGGCACGTATAGCCGCCGACGCCGGTGCGCAGGCCGTCATGGCGCTCGAGCGCGTTCCCGCGGATATCCGCGCCCAAGGCGGCGTGGCCCGCATGAGCGATCCAGCGATGATCGAGGAGATTCAGAAGGCGGTGTCTATTCCCGTCATGGCGAAATGCCGAATCGGGCATATCTCGGAGGCACGCATCCTCGAGGCGATGGGGGTCGACTTCATCGATGAAAGTGAGGTACTCACCCCCGCCGACGATCAGTACCATGTTGACAAACACGGGTATAAGGCGCCCTTCGTCTGCGGGTGTCGGAATCTTGGTGAAGCGCTACGGCGCATTGGGGAAGGCGCCGCGCTGATTCGAACAAAGGGTGAAGCGGGCACCGGCGATATCGTTGAGGCGGTGCGCCACCTGCGTACCGTAACTCAAGAAATTCGCTCCCTGCGGAATATTTCTTCCGATGAGATCATGACTCGGGCCAAGGAGCTCGGGGCTCCCTACGACTTGGTTGCCGAAGTGGCTGAGACCGGAACGCTTCCCGTGCCGAACTTCTCCGCCGGGGGTGTGGCGACTCCCGCCGATGCCGCGCTTATGATGCAACTGGGGGCCCAGGCGG
>CAYQRW010000031.1:0-20361 GCA_964419735.1 uncultured Spirochaeta sp. | reverse complement strand
GCATCGGGGTCCTCGATCCCACCGCTCCGGTTCGCTTCTACTTCAACGTGGATCCTGAGGTTCTTCAGGGAGATTACGTATCTCTGAGAACCAACGGACTCGCCGCCAGCTACAACTACTTTCAGGTGGACTAAGCCGGCAGGCAGATGCGATTCCATCCTCCTCACGGGGTGGCATCGCTCCAACCCAAGCGCCTGGGCCTCGTTGTCCAGGCGTTTTTTTGTGCACACCGCCACGGCCATGGTACAATCGAACCATGAGTATGACCCTCCCCCTTCTCCTCGAGAATATCGCCGCTACCTATCCGGACAACACCGCCCAGCTCAGCAAAGACGCCACCGGCGTGTTCCACGCCAGATCGTGGCAACAACTGGTGGCGGAGGTTGACGCCTTCGCCGCCGGACTTCGCGGGTTGGGAGTCGCCCGCGGGGATCACGTGGGGCTGATCTCCGAGAACCGCGCCGAGTGGTTTGTCACGGATCTGGCGATCATGTCGATTGGGGCGATCGATGTACCCCGGGGCAATGACACCACTCCCCAGGAGCTGGCGTTTATCCTGGGGTTCGCCGATGTCCGTACAGTTGTCGTGGAGAACCGTAGCCAGCTGGAGAAGCTGCTCTCAGTGGCGGAAGAGCTCACCCAAATGGCGCGAGTGATCGTGCTCGAGCACCTCCCGGAAGAGGGTATCCCCCATCCCCCGTCACTCAGCGTCACTGACTACGGTGCCGTCGTCGCCGACGGCAGGGTGCGTCTGGAGGAGAACCCGGATCAGATCCGTTCCGAGCGGAGCCAGGGCGATGGAACCGATACCGCCACCATCATTTTTACTTCCGGCACCACCGGAGAACCGAAGGGCGTCATGCTCTCGCACGAGAACTTCCTCCATCAGGTACAGAACGTTCCCCTGCTGATCCACGTGGGAGCCGATGATATCTGGCTCTGTGTGCTACCGGTGTGGCACAGTTTCGAGCGGATCATGCAGTACGTGTCGATGGGCCGCGGCTCGGCCCTGGCGTACTCGAAGCCGATCGGCAAGATTATGCTGGAGGATTTTCAGAAGGTTCGTCCCACCTGGATGGCCAGTGTTCCGCGCATTTGGGAGGCGATCCGGGCCGGTATTTACCGCAACGTCAACAAACAGAGCGTAGTAAGCCGATCGTTGTTTCATTTCTTTGTAGCGGTGGGGGGAACCTGGGCTTCCTTGCGAGACATGTTCTTTGGCCGCCTGCCGCGCTTCCACAAGCGCCTGCGAGCGCTTGACGCCGCGATCGCTGCACTGCCCCTGCTGCTGATAACTCCCCTGAAGCTCTTAGGAGATCTCCTAGTGTTCCGCAAGATCCGCGCCAAGCTCGGAGGACGCTTCCAGGCCGGAATATCCGGGGGAGGCGCGCTTCCCTCCCAGGTAGACCGCTTCTTCTCGGCGGCCGGTATTCTCCTCCTGGAAGGATACGGACTCACTGAAACCGCTCCGGTCTTGGGGGTGCGCGCCCAGGATCATCCCGTTCCCGGCACGGTGGGGCCGGTGTTTCCCGGCACCGAAATCAGAATTGTCGACGAACAGGGAGCTCCGCTGCCTCCGGGAACGCAAGGCCGAGTTCTGGCACGCGGTCCGCAGATAATGAAGGGCTACTACAAACGGCAGGACCTGACCGACGCGATGATCAGTCCCGAGGGCTGGCTGGACACCGGCGATCTGGGAATGCTCACCTGGGATAACGAACTAAAGATCACCGGCCGCGCGAAGGATACGATCGTCCTGCGGGGTGGCGAGAATGTGGAGCCCGCTCCGATCGAGGAGAAGCTCCGGGAGTCGGAGTATATCGCTCAGGTGATGGTTGTGGGCCAGGACCAGAAATTTCTGGCGGCGCTCATCGTTCCGGAGTTTGAGGCGTTGGAGGCGTGGGCCCGGGGCGAATCGATCCTCACCAGTGAGCGTGATGGGCTGGTGCAGGAAGTGGCGGTACGACAGCTGATTAACCAGGAAATTGCCCGGCTGGTGAACGCGCAGAGCGGATTCCGCTCCTTCGAACAGGTCAACCGCTTCGCCCTCCTCCCGGAAGATTTTCAGATTGGTCAGGAGCTTTCTGCCAAACAGGAGATCAAGCGCCACGTCATCGCCGAGCGCTACCAGCACGAGATCAAAGAGCTGTTTCGCTAAGTGACGGCAGCCTCACCCTTCCCTCGGGCACCCGCGCTGGTGCTGGTGCCGGTGCTACAGGCGGTGCGCGGCCAGTAGTTCCTGAAGGCGAGCCACCAGGTGCACCATGGCGATCGTGTCCACGCTGCAGTACGTCACGATTTGGTCCACATCCACGTCCAGGGCGGAGTGGTGGGCGCCATAGCGGTCGATCGCCCGATTCACCGCTTCAGCTTGGGCCGCGGCCTCCGCGTAGGACGCCGCCTCGGTTAGCGCCCCGGCTTCGGTTCGTGCCGCGTCCCTGCTGATCGCCGCCCTGTCGGCGGCGCGGGTATAGGCCAGATTGGCGTGCATCCCGTCTCTCAGCGGACTGTCTTCGTAGTGCGCCTCGGTGAATGCCGGAAGCACCCGTTTCAGCGATACTTTGCCCCGTTGTTCAGGATGGTACACCGCGAAATCGGAGAACGGCTCAAGCAGGTCAACCATGCGTTCTACTATCGCCGCGCCCCGATCCTCCAGTCCCACATGGGTAGCCATCTGCCGCACCATGGCTGACTCAAACCCCTTACTGAACACCACAATGCTTCCGGTGACTCCCACCTGATTCCGCAGCCAGTGAAAGAGCTCTCCCCGCTGGTCGACTCCGGGAGTTGCAGCGAAGGTGGCGTGCCGTACCTCCCCCTCCGCGAGGTCCTGTCGATGCAAGGAGGCGATCACCGGCACGTGCTCATAGGGGGCGAGCCCCGAGAACGTCGGAGTGGACGGGGCATACGCCTCGAAGTCGAGAAAGAAGAGCGGATACTCGAGCCGACTTAGGAAGCGTTCCAGGCGCTGTACATCTACATGGGTACTATCCGTTAGCACGGAAGAGATCTGAATCCGTTGTTTGCTGCTGATCCTACGAGCTGCGGTATCCACGTCTCGAATGTCCGTGACGCCCTCGGCTACGAGCTCTCGGGCGAGATGGGCGCCTTTGTGAAGCGTGTACACACTGTAGCGCTCATCATCAGCGGTGTGCCGCGGAGCACATAGGCCACATCCCTGCGCGCAGTGGTAATCGTCAGGGATCGTAGCCCCCGCCGCGGTTGCCCGCAGCGCTTCCAGATCTCCTTCCAGTGATCGTCTGCGCTTTTCCGCACGCCGTTGCACATTGCTCTCGCGAAACAAGGAATGCCCGCCCGCCGTTTCCCCGACGCGGTAGGTCTTGTCCAGATACGCCACGTGGAGTTCGGCGAGGGGAATACTCAATCGGGACATCACCAGCGAAGCGGCGGCGGCTTCTACCGCGTAGATTCCACGCAACCCGGTACCCGGTCGAAAAAGCGTCAGCTGCCAGCCAGTGAGCCGTGGGTGCCATATAAGAAGATCAAAGAACATCGCCTGGTCATCAGCCACCAGGACACCGTTGCGGACCGCAGTGTTCCCCTGGAGCGCCTCCAGCGTCGCGCGGTGCCATTGGTTCACTCGAGGTTCGTCCAGAGCAACATGGGTAATCGCGGCTATTGGTGGGCCGTCCTCATCGCGAAGAACCCCTGCTGATGCGTCGGCCGCGGACGCCGACTTCATCCCACCGCCGATCTCCACAACTCGCGCAACCTCCCGGAGATTGGCCTCGGCGGTCATCTCCCGGGGAAACGCCGGCACTCGCGTGCCGTCACGTAGGCAATGGTGGCTCCACTGCCGGTGACAGCGAGTCCAGAGCAGAAGATCAGCAGGCGAAAGCACCATTACGCGCCGCTGGAACTGGAGCAGAGCCGGTAAGTGTCCAGAGCAATCTGAAGCTCCTCGTTAGTGGGCTCCACAATAATCGTTGTCGGAGAGTAGTCTTTCGAGATGATCCCCTCCCGGGGGCCGTTCTCCAAGTTCTTCCGGTAGTCCATGACGATACCCAGATTCTCCAGCCGGTTGCAGATGCGCTCACGCATGCGGGTACCGTACTGCCCGATACCACCGGTGAACACCAGGATATCAACCTTCACGATATTGGCAGCATAGGCTCCGATAAACTTACGCACGCGGTACGCGTATACGTCTAACGCCTCGATCGCGTTGCGATCACCCCGTTCCGCCGCTTCTTCCAAGTCGCGGAGATCGTTCGATTTCTGCGACAGCCCCAGCAACCCGCTCTCCTTGTTCAGCATGCGGTTCAGCTCTTCCGCGGAGTACCCGCGCTCCATCAGGTAGAAGATGATGGAGGGATCCAGATCACCGCTACGAGTACCCATCATCAGTCCTTCCAGCGGCGTAAACCCCATGGAGGTATCTACCGACCGCCCGTCCTGAATTGCGGTTATGGACGCACCGTTACCCAGATGACAGGAAATCACGTTGGTATTGTCGATCGCGCGCTTCGCGTGCCGCACCGCTTTGTTGGCCACGTACCGGTGGGAGGTTCCATGAAAGCCATAGCGACGGATTCGGTATTTTTCGTAGAGTTCCCGGGGCAGGCCGTAGAGGTAGGCCGCCGGCGTGAGCGTCTGGTGAAAGGCGGTGTCAAACACTGCCACCTGTTTACACGTAGGGAACATCTCCATCGCCTCGATAATGCCGGTAAGGTTAGCGGGATTATGGAGCGGGGCGAGCTCGATATTCTCATCGATCGCCTTGATCACATCGTCATCGATAACGACTGATTCGGCGTATTTCTCACCCCCGTGTACCACGCGGTGGCCGACGCCCCAGACTTCGTCCAACGAATCAAGGACACCGTTGTGGTCATCGGTAAGCGCTTCAGACATCATCTGGATCGCACCCTTGTGCTCTTTGGTAGCACGCTCAATTTCCATGGATCCGTTCCAACCGGACTGCTTTAGGATGCTGTTGGGCTGTCCGATCCGCTCGACTACCCCCTTTCCAAGGCTCTCCTCCGAGGGCATGTCGTACACTTCGTACTTCAGCGACGAACTGCCGCTGTTCAGTACGAGTACTTTGTCTCCTTCATTCAGCTTGCGCTTCGGCATCGTCCCCGTCTCCCGTGTTTTCTTCGTTCTCGCGGGCGGCTTCCGCGGCGGCTACCGCGCTGGCGCCCAGATTGTACAGCACATCGTTGTCCTCGGGCCGTACCTCGTGAACCACCAGAAAATCTTCGAATGCCGCTCGGTAGCGCTCCTGCCGGTAGCGGGTGTTTCCCCGATTGAACTGAGCCTGATCCATTTGCGCATCCCGGGCCAACGCCTCCGAATAGGCGGTTTCCGCCTCTTCTAGTCGATCTTCGTCATAGAAGAGGTTCCCTAGGTGAAAGAACGGCACCGCCCATTCCGGATCGGCGGCTCCCGCCTCTTCAAAGAAGCGCCGCGCCTCGTCGACCTCCCCCCGTTGCGCCAGGGTGAGGCCGAGATTGTTGAGGATTTCCGGATCCTCCGGCGCCAGATCCCGGGCCCGGCGATACGCTGCCTCCGCCTGTTCGAACTGGCCGAGCCGATAGTACGCGTTTCCCTGGTTGTAGTGGAGGTCCGGTGAGTCCATCCCGTTGTCCTGGGCCTGCTCAAACAGTCGCACGGCGCGATCATACTCACGGAGATCGGAATGCAGGACTCCCCGGTTATAGTAGATCTCGGCGCTGTCAGGCGCCATTTCCTGCATCGCCTCATAGTAGAACAGCGCATCGGTGAGCTCACCCGCCTCCCGGGCTTCCCGAGCCGCTTCCTGGAGCGCGTCGTAGCGCTCTTGCCCATCATCGGGAATCTCATCCGGCAACTGGGTACTCTGCCCCATCGCCGCGGAAAGAGCCAACAGAACACCGAAACTTATGATCCACATTTTCGAGATCAAATCGCGTACCAACATGCTCTCAAGTGTAGCGAAAGGCGTATTGCGGGTAAAGTAACGCTGAATACCCTTATCCGTCGTGCTCGAGTCTGGCCGCCAAGCGGTCGGAGCTGAATTGCAGGGCAAACGTCAGGAGTCCCGCGGCCAATCCTGGAAAAACGGAGAGAAAAGGCGCCTGGGTCATATACCGGCGAGCATCGTTAAGCATAATCCCCCAGCTCGGTTCCGGCGGCTGCGTTCCCAGACCCAAAAAGGAAAGCGCCGCCTCCGTGCCGATCGCCAGCGCCGCGAGACTTGCAAGCTGTACCAGCACCGGCGGGATCACGTTGGGAAACACGTGCAGCACCGCCCGACTGACCGCCCGCGTCCCCAACGTATACGAGACGTGGTAGTAGTCCTGAACCACGGTGCGCCGCGTTTCCAGGCGAGCCACCCGATAGACAACCGGAGTGTATACGATGCCAAGGGTCCACATCACCTGGAGGCGCCCTGGGCCAAAGACCAGCGCCACCGTCACCGCCAGAAGCACCGTGGGAAACGCCAGCACGCCGTCATTGAGAATCTGCAGCGTACGATCCATCCAGCGGGAACGCATCAGTCCCGCCACGGTTCCCACAGAGGTACCCAGCACACCGGCGATCGCGGCGGAGCCCAGGGCTACCAGATATGAGCTCCGTCCCCCGTGCAGCAGCCGACTCAGGACATCCCGGCCGAGATTGTCGGTACCCAGCGGATGCCCGGGACTCCCCGGCGGCAATAGCATCCGGTCCAGCCGCTGCAGCAGAGGATCTCCCGCCAGGGCGGTGGCAGCGGCACTGAGGATCGCCCCCGCCGCCAACACGAATAGTGCCAGCCGCATACCCCAATCACGCTGCCTGGTCATTGCCGGAACCGGACCTCCCTCAGGTCAAAAGTGTCCAGCTGACTGTCCATATGGAACCCCTCTATCCGGTGATCTAATCCCACGTACCGGTACGGGGTGCCCACGAAGACAAAGGGCAGATCCTCCGCCATACGACGCAAGGCGATCTCATACAGTTCGGAGCGAACCGCCGGATCAGTCTCCCGTCGCGCCTCCTCAATGGCCTCCGCGGCGGTTTCATCGACCCACTGCACATAGGTATCCTCGGTGCCGTAGCGGGCAAGCCGTCCGTGGGGATCCAGCTTGCCGGTGTGACCGATGACGGTGAGATCAAATTGACTGTCGCTGTACACGTCCGACAACCAGGTAGACCATTCCACCAGTTGGAGGCGCACCGGAAACCCCGCCCGCCGGAGCATGTCGTGGTATAGCTCCCCGGCGCGCACGTGAGGTTCGTAATTCTGGGGAACGGCGATTACCAAATCCTCATCGAACTCGGTGTCGGCTGCTATTTCCGACGCCAGCTGGCGGTCGTAGTCATAGAGGTCGGTGAAATCGTGGTAAAAGGGATTGTCCACATCCATGAACGTTGCCACCTCGACCCCGCCGGCATAGGCGTTGTCCATGATCGCCTGCTTGTCGATGGCAGCATTGATTCCCCGTCTCACCCGCAGCTCGTTCAAGGGCTGTCGTTGCGTATTGATCGCCAGAACCATGACCAGTGCTGAGGTGCCCTCGTAGATCTGGACGTTGGGGCCCTCCCGCAACATGGACAGCTCCGGCTCCACCACCAAATCCGCCACATCCACCTGCCCCGCTTGGAGCGCCTGCGCCATGACACTCTGTTCCGTAATGGTGACAAACTCTACCCGCTCGAGATGGGGACGTCCCTCCTGCCAGTACTGGTCGTTTCGCTCGAGTACCAGTTCACTGTCGCGAATCCAGCGCACAAAGGAAAACGGGCCCGTTCCCACCGGACGCGACCCAAAATCGTGATCGGCCTCGATCAACTCCCGCGGAAGGATCGCCGACCACCCGGAGGCGAGCGTCGCCAGAAAAGGCGCGTGCGGCTCAGAGAGCGTGATTACTACCTGATCGGGAGAGGGGGCTTCGATCGACTCGATCATGGAGTACTCGTGAACACTGGGGGAGCCAAACTCTTCATCCCGCAGCCGATTCAAGCTAGCCACCACGTCGGCGGCGGAGAACTCGGCGCCGTTGTGAAACCTCACCCCCGGCCGGAGTTCAAACTCCCAGACCAGGCCGTTATCCCGGGATTCCCACGCTTGCGCCAGGGCGGGCACGATCTCTCCCTCCCGATTGGGCTCCACCAGCGTATCGTAGACACTGCGCATCGTCTGAAACGTAAGCGTACCCGTAGTAGCGTGGGGGTCGAGCGTGTCGGGACTCCCGGAGAGCCCGAAAATGAGCTCATTCGGCGTCTGTACACTTCCCGCCTCCGCCGCTCCGGAAGCCACCACCGGCGCTATTACAAGCGAGCCCATGGCGATAATCATGGCCCACCGAATTCTTATGTCTCCCATAACCTGCCTCCTCGCAGCTCATACTGCGTGTCACAGAGAAAATCCAAAACCGTATGATCGTGAGAGATCACGATCACCGTCAACGTCTTCTGCCGATGCAACCGCACCAGCAGGTTCAATATACGCGCCTGAACGCTGGGATCCAACGCCGCCACCGGTTCATCCAGCACAAGCAGGGATGAACCGCTGAGGAGCGCCCGCGCCAAAGCCACCCGCTGTCGCTGTCCGCCGGAGAGACTTCCGGGGCGCAGTCTCAGCACCTGCGAGCTCAGCCCCACCTCCCGCAGGGTACGCACCATCGTGGGTGATCCCCGCCGGCGGGCGTCCAGGATACCCGGCAACGTTCCATTGCCCAGAGCTTCCGCCAGCGACCACCGCAACGGCAGCCTCGGATTTAGCGCCTGCAGAGAATCTTGAAACACCAGATGCACGCCGCCTGCTCCACCGGTTCGTACACCCTCAAAGCCGGCGTCCACTCCGGCGATCACCCGCGCCAGGGTGGTCTTGCCGGCACCCGAGGCACCGCGTATGCCGATACATGCGCGGGGGCTCACCACGAGATTAACGCCATCAAGCACCGTTGCACCCCCGAGCGTACGTCTCACCTGCGACAACTGGAGTACCGGGTCCGGTGTATTCATTCCAGCGCTCCCGGGACTACCCGGTCCTCTGGGGCCACTGGAACCCCCGGGGCCACTGGATTATGACAGCGGTAGGTGAGGTCCGGGTCCCAGTCAGGCATACGGTTACAGGCGGGCACTGCCGCGGGACATCGAGGAAGAAATGGACAGCCACCAACCGGGGCGGCGGCACTCTCCTGGGCGATGGGAATTTCCGGCAGCACCTGGCCCCGGCGTTGCTGAGACGGAAGGGAGCGTACCAAGAGCGCCGTGTATTGGTGCCGCGGTGCGGATAGCACCTGTCCCGGAGGACCGTACTCCACCAGGCGCCCTTCATACAGAACATGAACGTCGTCAACTATCCCCGCCACCAGCGGCAGATCATGGGACACCAGCACTACGGAGATCCCCTGGGCCAGGGCGATCTCCCGGAGGAGCGTCAGGATGCTTTCCCCTAAATCGGGATCCAAGGCACTTGTAATCTCATCCGCCAACAGGAGCTCCGGCTCCGTAGCCAGGGCCATGGCGATTCCCGCCCGTTGTACCATTCCGCCGGAAAGCTCAAACGGATAGCGATGAAGCTCCGCCATCGTCAGCCCCACAAGCTCGGCCAGCTCCGCGATTCTCCCGGCCGCCGCAGCGACATTCATGCGTCGCACGTACACCAGAACTTCCCGGAGTGAACGATCCACCCGCCACCGAGGGTTAAAGAAACTGGCCGGGTCCTGAAAGATCATCGCCGTCCGCGGCAACGGGGTCTCCAGACATTCCCATGAGCTCTCGAGATTTTCAGGGGTAACTCCGGCGAGCGACCGGAGCGTCAGCGTTTTGCCGCTTCCGCTTTCTCCCACCACTCCATGCACCCGACCGGGATGCAGCGTGAGATCAAAGGGGCCCACCAGACGATGTCCATCGCGGCGGGCTACCGCTATCGACCGGACCGAATAAGGATAATTCATAGATGCTCCTGGCGCAATCGCGGCCACAGCGCGCCGAGAACCAGATCTCCAATCATGGAGAAGAGCGGAAAGGCAACACCAAAGACCACCACCACCGCCTGAATCACCGGCAGGTCTCGCTGCCCAATTGCGGTTAGTGCCAACCTTCCCAACCCAGGAATCCCGAAGACCTGTTCCACCACGATCGCCCCCGCCAGCAGGTATCCGGCCTGAATCGCCAGTACGGTGATTGCCGGGATCAAAGCCAACGGAAGCACATGCACCAGCGCAATCCGCAGCGGCGGAACACCCAAGGACCGCGCCGCCACCACATGGGCACTTCTGAGCTGTTCCGAGAGCGCGGCACGAATCGTACGGGATAGCACCGCTGCGTTTCCCAGCGCCAATGCCACCGCCGGGAGAATGAGCCGCTGCACGCCCTCGCCCCCGACAATAGGGAACCACCCCAGGTGCAACCCGAAATAGGAGAGCAAGAGCAAACCAATCCAGAACTGAGGAAATGCGAACGATGCGTACTCAATGATTCGAACGAGGAACGCCGCGCCCCGCCCCAGCCGAGAAACGAGTGCCAGAACCACCGCCCCGGTCACGCTGAACACCAACGCCAGCCCCGCCAATGCAGCGGTGAGCGGCAGACGCTGCGCGATTAACTCGGCAACCGGAGTCTGTTGCACATAGGAAACCCCCAACGATCCGCGTAGCAGTCCGGAAAGCCAATTCACATAGCGCGCCGGCCACGGTACGTCCAGCCCCATCTGCACGCGTACCGCTTCAACGGTGGAGGGAGCGGCATCCAAACCTGCCACCACCGCCGCCGGATCCCCGGGAACGATCTGGAGGAGAAAAAAAGAAACGGTAGCAACAAGAAACACCACCGCCGCCGTATGCAGGGCCAGCGATATCGTCCAGCGGAGTGTCACGGAGAGTCAGCTCAAGGCGAGGACGATGCGCTCCAGCACCTTCTTGCGGTCGAGGGGTTTGACGATGTAGTTCTTGGCGCCGATCATGAGCGAGTTCTTCACCAAATCGTTCTTCCCCAAGGCACTGATCATCACCACCCGCGCGTCTTTATCAAACTCGATAATCTGCTGTAAGGCGGTGACCCCATCCATTTTGGGCATGGTGATATCCATGGTTACGACATCCACGTTGGGATGCAGTTCTTTGTATTTCTCAACAGCCTGTTCCCCGTCTGCAGCGGTGCCAACCACGTCGAAGCCCGCCGAGGTCAGGATCTGACTGAGCTGTTTCGCCACGAACATGGAGTCATCCACGATCATCACGCGATATGGCGACCCGTCAGGACGCAATCCTTCAGGCTCTTTCTCGTTCAAATTGGGGAAGTCACCCTTGCTTTTCATCCGCCTGAGCTCCTTATACAGTTTCTTATACCTCAAATTTCGGTTGATTGCAAGAAACGCCCAAGGGGGGGCACAAAAAAACAGCCCTCGTCATCGCGACGAGCGGCTGGTTAGGGGGCAAGATTTTTACTTGGCTTTTTACATCGTTTTTTACTTGTTTTTTACCTGCATATGTTTAAGCAACATACGTGCCAACGTGTCGTATCTACTACAATAAAAACGTAATTCTCGGTATAACAAGTACATAGGTGGTAAGACTCTGGATTAGGAGCGCTGCACCAACAGGTAGACCCGGAGCGGTCATGCAAAATGCATGACACGTACTATGCAACCTGCATTGTTATTCATATTGCATCGATGCGATCAGCGCTGCGCGGACAAGCGTCGACTCAAGGTAGACTGAGATACCCCCAACAGGCGGGCGGCGACAGTTTGATTATATTCCGACCGGCGGAGCGCCTCGTGGATGAGATAATCTTCTACTTCTTGAAGCTGAGGAAACGGGCCGGACCAGGAGAACCGCTCTCCCCCGCCGTCGGATCGGTCCGCGATTTTCGTACCGGAATCGGACTCTTCGGACCGATCCAGGTACTCCCGCAGCACCCCAACCGGCAGCGCATCGCCGCGCGTCCGACTCACCGCATCCGCCATGATCGATTGCAACTCTCGGACGTTGCCAGGAAACCCATACTGCCCGAGCAGGTCTTCCACGGCGGTGTTAATCCGGGGCGGGCGCTTGCCCATGGATCGCGCCGTATCCTCCGCGAAGCGCTCCGCCAACATCGGAATATCTTCGGGTCGTTCGCGCAACGGGGGCACGGTGATTAGGTGCGAGATCAGCCGGTAGTAGAGATCCTTGCGGAACAGACCCTGCCGCTGCTTATCAACCAAATCGGCGTTGGTAGCCGCCACTATTCGCACCTGAGCGTGGGACGGTTCGTCGCTGCCCAGTGGGTAGTACTCCCCCTCCTGCAATAGACGCAGCAGCTTGATTTGACTGTTTATCTCCATGTCTCCGATCTCATCGAGAAACAGGGTACCGCCCTGGGCGCGTTCTACCAGTCCCCCGCGATTGCGATCAGCTCCCGTAAACGCTCCTCGGCGATGGCCGAAGAGGGTATCGGTGAACATCACATCGTCCAGACCGGCCACGTTAATCGGAACGAACGGGCCCTCCCGTCCGCTCACGTCGTGAACGGCGCGGGCGATCAGCTCTTTACCGGTGCCGCTCTCTCCGGTGATGAGCACCGCGTGGGGGCTGGAGGCAATCGCCTCCACATACTGAAACATCGCCTTCATTCGGGGGGACACGGTGATGATCTGGGAGAACGCCTCAGTATTGGAGGGACCTTCCGTATCTTCAACCGGATCGCGTAACAGCTCCAGCCGACCCTCCAGGTCCCGCACGCGAATCGCATGGTTTACCGAACTACCCAACCGATTCCGGTCCAGCGGCTTAGTCATGAAGTCAAAGGCGCCGTGCCGCATGCACTGCACCGCGGCATCCACACTATCACTGACCGTCACTACGATCACCGGAATCCACGGCAGTTCCTCGTTCATGCGCTCAAGGACATCAAACCCAGAAATTCCCGGCATGAACAGATCCAGCACCACCGCCGCCACCGGGCGCTCCCGAACGATAGCCAACGCCTGCTCTCCGTTATCCGCGGTAAGAATTGCGTTGAAGCCGAGACCGCGCAAATTGACCTCGATGAGCTCCAAGGCCACCGGGTCGTCATCCACGATCAGGATTGCGGTGCTTTTTTCGTCCAAAAGAGCGCCTCCATGCCCACCTTTTCTTCATGGTAGCGTATTTTGGGGAGAATGGCACAGGATCAACGGGTAACATTTCTGAATGACCGGGCCGTTCCCTCTCGCGAGGGGGTGGCCTACTGGATGCAGGCGTCCCCGCGGACCCGCTACAACCACGCCCTGGAGTACGCGATTCACGTGGCAAACCACCGTGCCGCGCCGCTGGAGGTATTTTTCGGTCTCTCTCCCGACTATCCCGGCGCCGCCTTACGGCATTACTGGTTCTTGGTTCAGGGGCTCCACGACGTCTACCAGGGGCTGGAACGCCGTGGGATACCGTTCTCGGTGCGCCTGGGGAACGCTCCAAAGGTAGCCACGGCGGTGGCGAAGCGGGTGGGCACGATCGTGACCGATCGCGGCTACACCGCGATTCAGCGCCACTGGCGCGACACCGTCGCCAGCGAGATCGACTGTCCCCTGGTGCAGGTAGAGTCCAATGTGGTGGTCCCCGTACATACCGTCAGCGAGAAACAGGAGTGGTCGGCGGCAACGCTGCGTCGCAAAATTCATCCCCACCTGGAAACGTTTCTCCACCCCGTAGCTGAGATTCCCTATCACCACTCCCGCAGGAGCGTCTGGATCGAAGATAATCCGCAGCACCCGATTCTCGATCTTCGGCAGGTGTCGTCACCGGAAGAGCTTGCCGGGCTCTTTCCCGTCAATACCGCGATTGAACCGGTCGCGGAGTTCATCGGCGGCGAAACGGCGGCCCACCACCGGCTCCAGACGTTTCTCACGGAGCGCCTCTCCGGTTTCGATGAGCTGCGCAACGTTCCCGACCGCGACCACACGAGCCACATGAGTCCCTATCTGCACTTCGGCCATATCTCACCGGTAGAAATCGTGCTCCGCGCGCAGGAACAGGTGGATTCACAACTCGGGGAGTCCGCCCGGGAAGACCTGGACTCGTTTATTGAAGAGTTGGTCGTGCGGCGGGAGCTGGCAATGAACTATACCGAATTCAACCCGCACTACGACCGCTTTTCGGGACTGCCGGGGTGGGCGCAGACGACCCTTATGGAGCACAGCGGCGATGAGCGCCCGGCCCTCTACACGGCGGCGCAGTTGGAATCAGCCGCAACCGATGATCCGTACTGGAACGCGTGCCAACGGGAACTGGTCCGTCGCGGAAAGATGCACGGGTATATGCGCATGTACTGGGGCAAGAAGACCCTCGAGTGGATGCAGGACCCCGCGGAGGCGATGGCTCTGGCAATTAATCTGAACGACCGCTATGAGTTGGATGGCCGCGATCCCAACGGGTATACCGGGGTGGCGTGGTGCTTTGGCGCCCACGACCGAGGCTGGCCGGAGCGGCCGGTCTTTGGGAAAGTGCGGTACATGAACGCCAACGGTCTCACCCGAAAATTCAAGCAGATCGACCAGTACCTGCAGCGCTGGCGCGAGTAGACCGGCTACTCGTCCAGGTCGATATACTGCTCCGCCTCGCTGAGAATCGAGTCCACGGTGGTGATAAACCGATCCAGCCGGCGCCGCTGCGCCTCGGTATGCTCCACGGCGGCCTCAAGAAAGATGATTCGCTCTTCCCCGCGGGCGGTCCGGCTGGTATTGATCCGAATCCGACGCTGGTGAGCGGCGATCTGATCCTGGTGGGCGTCTATCTGGTCGTATAAGGATTCCACCTGCTCCTGGAGCCGCCGCTTAATGGTACGGGCCCGCCCGATAACTGCTCGGGAGCGTTGTTGCATCTCCTCGTCAACGATGGTGGCGTTCACCTCATAGAGCTCGGTAAGCTGCACCGACACCCGATCCAGCATCGGCCGCACTTCCACCAGTTCCAACCGTGTCTGCCGAATCTCCTCGCGGAGCGTCTCAATATCGCCTGCGCGGGCGTCGTTATCCGCATCCCGCTCGCGGTTCTCCTCCTCGATGCGCGCTACTTCCTCCTGAGCGGAAGAAATATCTACGTAGGGAAGGTCACCATCTTGAGAAAAGACGGCGGCCACGGTGAAGAACATCACCATAGCCGCCAGCGCGAGTCTACTCACTCCCGTTCCCTCAATATTCCTCGAAGTCTGCGTCCAGATCATCACTACCGGACTGATTGAGGTCGAGGGAGATTCCCGGTTCATCATCGGCGAGGGCAATTCCCGTTTCCTTTGCGCCGCTTCCCTGAGATGGGCCGCGCTGGGCGCCACCGGTCCGTGAACCGGCATTGCCACCGGAAGCGGCGGTGCCGCTCCCGGAACCGCCGGAGGAACCTGACTGAGCCGCCTTGGTGGCCGATTTCCGCGTGTTCTCCTGCGCCGTTCCGCTCCCAGGTTTCGTCGTACTGCTACCGCCGCGTTTGGTAGTGCTGCCGCCACCATGGGTGGTCATATTTCCGCCGCCGGACTGCTTCCCTCCAGCACCTCCGCTGGGAGCAGCCAACGCTCGACCGCTACGCACGGCGCGGCCGGCGCTATCCATCTTGAAGAAACTCACCGCCTGCTGCAGCTGCTCCGCCTGTCCGTTAAGCTCTTCGGACATGGAGGCCATCTCCTCCGAGGCACTGGCGTTGCGCTGGATCACCGTATCCAGCTGCACAATGGCCGAGTTAATCTGCTCTGCACCACTGTTCTGCTCGTTGCTGGCGGCACTAATCTCCTGCACGAGTTCCGCGGTGCGTTTGATGTCCGGCACGATCTTCTCCAGCATCTCGCCGGCACGTTCCGCTACGGCGACGGACCTGCCGGAGAGCTCACTAATCTCACCGGCGGCGGTTTGGCTGCGCTCGGCAAGCTTGCGAACCTCGCTGGCGACAACCGCAAAGCCCTTGCCCGCCTCACCGGCGCGGGCCGCCTCGATCGCAGCGTTGAGTGCCAAGAGGTTCGTGTTGCGGGCGATCTCCTCGATTATCGATATCTTCTCCGCAATTTCCTTCATGGCACTCACCGTCTCGCGCACCGCCTGACCGCCCTCTTCGGCGTCGGTGGAACTCTTCTGGGAGATCTTATCCGTCTGCAGCGCGTTGTCCGCGTTTTGGCGAATGTTGGAACTCATCTCCTCCATGCTGCTGGAAACTTCCTCAGCACTAGCCGCCTGCTCCGTGGCGCCCTCGCTCATCTGCTGCGCCGATTGGCTCAGCTGTTCACTTCCGGAGGCCACATTGTCGGTGGCACTCCGGATATCGGTGACTATTCCCCGCAAGCGTTCCGCCATCGACCGAAGAGCATCGGCCAGATCTCCGATCTCGTCTTTCTGATCGACATCGAGGGTGGCCTGCAAGTTGCCGTTGCTCAGTTCCGTAGCAAACTCGACCCCCTTCGCCAAGGCGGTGGTGATCGCCCGGGTGATGATGACCGCGATCACAATCGCCAGCAGTACCGCGATGACGATGCCTACGCCCACGGCAGTAACTGAGGTCTGCACCGCGGCGACCACTTCATTGGAGATATTGCGCGTCTCCTCGACACCGGCAGCCGCAATTCCCTGTGCCGATTCAAGAACCGCCTGTGCCGCGGACTCACGGTCTGTCGCTATTCGGGTCAAGTCTTCGTAGTTTCCGAGAGTGTTCTCCACGGCTGCCAAGTAAGATTCGGCCCCGCTTTCCACTTCGGCCAGATCCGCAAGATCCTGGTCCAGACGCGTTACCGCGCGCACTTCGGCGATAATGCTGGGAATCTCCTGAAGTTCGGCAATCGTGCTTCTCAGTAGATCGAGATCGGTGGTGAGCTGCGCCTTGAAGTTACTTACCCGCGCTTCATTGCCAATATCGAGAATGTCATTTACTCGATTCAGCTTGAATAGGCGCTGCTCCAGCGCAGCCTCGGAGGCACCCGCGGCGATTTCATCTTCGAATTGCGTATTCTGGCTGTCCAAGAGGCTCGCCACTGCCGCCACGAACCGGTCGGCGGCCTCATCGTTAAGCGCCCTGTCAGAGTCAATCGCGTCAACTACGGTCTTGGTATCGTCCATGAGGTCGCCGTAGGAAGCTACTTGCTCCTGAGCAATCGGTACGTTCTGTCTCAGTTGCGCGAGCTCTTCATAGCGGTTACCCAGTTGCTCCGCCTGTAAGAGATATTCTTCGATCTCTTCAAAGTTCGCCACGCCCTCCCGGTAGTAATCGTCATCGAAACTCAACCCGTACCCGCGCATAGCGTACATGGTGAGCAAGGAGTACCGCTCGATGTTGTTGGCGATGTCTACCTCTTCGACGTACTCATCCCGCAACCGGACCGAGTCAGTCTGAATCTGAAGGAGATTGATAACCGCTATCGCGCCCACAATAATGAGCAGGAGTGTCAGCGTTCCGAAACCAAGCGTCATTTTCAACGCCATTTTCAGGTTCTTAAGCATTAGAAGTCCTCCGTGGAATGGTTGTGTGCCCTTGACTCCAGCGTAAGCGACGACACCCGCCTTTGCAAGAAATCCCCCCGCCGATTTCGGCCTCACGGCCGATAGAAGTGGATGGTGCGGTTCTGACGCTTCAAGGAGACGTAAAAGACCGTGTGGGACCCAAAGAACTCGACACCGAGGGTCGATCGGGCACGGCAAGCAGCACTTCATCCCGCGCTTGAAGATCTACGAGAAGATTTCTGATACGCGATGAGTCCCATCTGGAAACGTCTACCCGAACGAGAGTTCCTTGGGAGAGATTCCCGATCTGGATAGCCTCCTCAACAGATAGTCCTAAGCTTCCAAATGTCTCACGATAGTCGGCGTCCGCTTCTACATACACCAGAAGTGAGAACAGATCAGGGCTTATTTCTACCTCATCTACTGACTCAGTTAGAAATAGAGTTCTGAGCTCGTCAGCGCTCATAGTACCAACCCGCGACTGACGTTCTTCAAGTGCCGAACTCGATAGGGGGTAGCCAAATGGCGACTCCGCCGCTGCCTGCAACGCTGCATCAATCTGAAGAAGACCATATCCAGTCTGCATATCGAATCCTTCCGTGTTCAAATCGAGAGTGGTGTCGCGAAGAATTGACCGGACTTCAGCGGCACTCAAAGCGGGGTTGACGCTACGAATCATCGCAACTGCTCCCGCTACCAAGGGAGTAGCCATGGAGGTACCCGCCTGTTCTTCGAATGCGGAACCAGGCCACGTACTGAGAAGCCCGTTTTCAAGATCCACAGTAGACGCGTACGCTCCCGGTGCCATAATCTCGATTTCCTTGCCGAAGTCAGAGAAAGACGAGCGTTCGCTCATACTGGCTTCCGCGGAAAAATCAACTGCACCCACGGCAATGACGTGGCGAGATTTTGCGGGCCATTCGATACCATCTTCTAGCCCTTTGTTACCGGCAGCAGCAACCATAACGATATCGCGTTTGGCCGCGACTTCAAGTGCGGATTCCAACAGAGCAATATCTTGAGTGTTCGTGAAAGATCCTCCAAGACTCATGTTGATCACTCGCACCGGCAACGACGGTCGCGGCACTCCGTCTACCGCACCCGCCGCGTACAGAATCCCTTCGATGAGGTCCCCCAGCGTTCCGCCGCCGGGACCTATATCCGTTAGCGCCCGGACACCGGCAATACGAATCGGAACGGGTAGATCCCGGTTGAAGGCGACGCCCGATATACCGAAGCTGTTTCCCGCGCGGGCACCGACCAGCCCTGCCACATGCGTACCGTGCTCGATACCTGACATTGTAGCTGAATACCCACCTGTGGGAATGTAATCGACACTCGTGCCCACTACGTTCACACCGCCAATCCCCAGAACATCCCGTAACTCAGGATGCTCAGCATCGATTCCGGTATCAATCACGGCCACGGCAACTGGTTGCGGAAGGGGAAGGTCCCGGCGCACTTCAATACTTCTGTTTCCATTTAAGAGCGATTCATACAGTCCCCATGCGTCTGGGGCACCGATCATATCCAAATACCACTGTTCATCTGCGTAGAAGGTGTCGTCCGGCAGTGAGGCTTCCCAATCTGCCAGCCTGACCTGTTGCGTTTTGAACGGCCCGTACTCACACCCCGCTACCAGGGCTCCTACGACAAGAATCAGAAATATGCGGGGCACCGGTCCGGTGGTCATGCCTCGACTATACCCCCAGCGGACAACCTGATCAATTCTCCATGATGGTGATTTCCACTCGGCGATTGCGGCGACGGCCCGCTTCCGTCTCGTTGGTGTCCAGCGGACGGCGCGCACCGAAGCCACGGTACATGAGCTCTGACCGGTCCCGAACGCCGTTTTCGATCAGCCATTCCCCCACCGTCCGGGCGCGCTCTTCACTCAGCTGCTGACGGGCCGCCTCGGTGCCGGCGAAGGCGGTGTGTCCGGACACCACGATATCACGATCGGGATAGTCACCCAGAACATCCGCTACCCATTGGAGTTTCTCGATCTCCTGCTCCAGGAGATCCGCCGAGTCCGGAGCAAACTGGATATCTTCCAGGGAGATCGTTACCCCTTCCTCATCGGTGCGGACGCTCATATCCCGGATCGCATCCCGGTCGATAAGATCTTCGATATCCTGCTGGACACTTCCCCGGTCCAGTTCGGGGGCGCCTTCCACCCTGCCGTCGGCGGTACCGCGGTACTCAAGCCGGGTGCCGTCGGCGGTCTGAATCATAAGATCGTAGGTTTCCTCATAGTAGTGGGGACGGCCCGCCAGGTTGTCCCAGAGCAACTCCTGGTCGAAGCGAGCCGTCATGACCCGGAAGTGGTCCGCCTCGGGTCGCGTGGGATCGGGGCGATAGAAGAGCGCATATTGGATTCGGAGCGCGTGGTACGTCTCTCCTTCAAACTCCCGGGGACCCAGGTACTCGTAGCGGGCAGTCACGGGAATCTCTACCGGGTCTTCGATCCCCAGGCCGTCACGAAAGTCGTAGACCTCAATCGCTTCAGCGGTCCATGTGTCGCCGGGGAGCAACTCTCCCTGGGGAAAGACGGGAATATTGCGAACCTGAGGAACGAAGGAGCTCGACGGCACCTGTTGGCGACCCAGAACGTCCTGCCATAGCGCCACCGAGTAATCACGGTCCACTGAGAACGGTTCGTCCCCCTGCTCCATCTCTTGAGACACGCGATACTCTGCGGTAATCGGTGCCCCGGAAACTCCGTCTCGCTCTTCCGGTGTCCCCACCTGCAACCTGATTCGGGTGAGCACCTCGGCCTCCCCCTGGGGCGCGCCGTCTACCGACAACTCCTGGCGATTGACCCCTACGATACGATACTGCTCGTCCTCGCGGTAGCCGAAACGGAACGAAATTGCCTCGGCGTCATCGCGTTCCTGTTGTGCAGAAACTGCCAAGGGAGCCAGAATCAGCACACCCAGCACCAAAACACGGAGAAAAGCACACCTTCTCATAACGTATTCGTCGGTTGCACCGCT
>CAYQRW010000030.1:0-20521 GCA_964419735.1 uncultured Spirochaeta sp. | reverse complement strand
CTGGAGGGCGTCGAGCCGGAAGATCGGATTGCGGAAATCGCCGGCAACGCGGCGCGGATCCTGGGGGATCCCGCCTTTAAGGAGAAGTTTCTCGAGTACATGGGGCGTGGCTGGTACAGTCTGGCCAGTCCGATTTGGGCCAACTTTGGGCTGGACCGGGGGCTGCCGATCTCCTGCTACGGGAGCTATGTGGCGGATTCCATGGAGGGGATTCTGGATACCGCCAAAGAGGTGGGTATGATGTCCAAGTACGGCGGGGGCACGAGCGCCTACTTTGGTGCGGTCCGCGGCCGCGGGGCACCGATTAGGAACAATGGCCACTCCGAAGGGTCGGTGAACTTCATGCGCCTGTTTAACACGCTGGTGGATGTCACCAAGCAGGGCAGCACCCGGCGCGGTGCCTTCGCCGCCTATCTTCCGATCGATCACCCCGATATTCAGGAGTTCCTCAATATCAAGACCGAAGGTAACCCGATCCAGGGAATCTTCACCGGTGTTACGGTGCCGGATTACTGGATGCAGGAGATGGTCGCGGGGGATCAGGAGAAGCGCACCGTTTGGGCCAAGGTGCTGCAGATGCGCAGCGAGCAGGGCATTCCCTACATCTTCTTCAGCGATACCGTGAACCGTAACGCCCCGGATGTGTACCGCGAGCGCGGGATGCGCATCCACGCCAGCAACCTCTGCTCGGAGATCATGCTGGCCAGTGATGAGGACAGTTCCTTCGTGTGCGATCTGTCGTCGTTGAACGTGGCCAAGTTTGATGAATGGGTAGAGACCGACGCGGTGGAAACGCTGACTCGCTTCCTGGATACGGTGATGACCGAATTTATTGCCAAGGCGGAGGGAATTCCCGGGTTTCAGCGGGCGGTAAACTTTGCTCGGCGGCAGCGGGCGCTGGGCATCGGCGTGCTGGGATGGCACGACTATCTGCAGGCCAACATGATCCCCTTTGATAGCATGGAGGCGATGCAGCGCAACGCCCGGATCTTTAAGACGATCCACGCGCGCTCCCTGCGGGCCTCGCAGGAGCTGGCCCAGGAGTTTGGCGAGCCGGAACTGTTGCAGGGCACGGGGCGGCGCAACATGACGCTCATGGCGGTGGCTCCCACCACCTCCTCGGCGTTTATCCTGGGACAGACCTCGCAGTCGATCGAGCCGTACCGCTCCAACTACTACGTGAAGGACCTGCAAAAGGCCAAGATCACCGTCAAGAATCGCCATCTGGAACGGTTGCTGGAGGAGAAGGGTAAGAACACGCCGGAGATCTGGCGCTCCATTCTGGAGAACGGCGGCTCCGTGGCGCATCTCACCGAGACGCTCACCGATCACGAGCGGGAGGTGTTTAAGACGTTCCCGGAGATCAGTCAGCTGGCGGTGGTTCAGCAGGCGGCGCAGCGGCAGAAGTTTATCGATCAGTCCCAGAGTCTCAACCTCATGATCCACCCGGACACGCCCATTAAGGATATCAACCAGCTGCACGTGCGGGCGTGGGAACTGGGCATTAAGACGCTCTACTACCAGCACTCGATCAACGCCGCCCAGGAGTTCAACCGGAACCTCCTCAGTTGCTCGGTGTGTGAGGCGTAGCGTAGGCGGCCCGTGGCGCGGCCTTGCCTGATCGGCGAACTGGGGGCATGATGGGGTGATGAATCCGAAGCTCCCCATCGCCCTTCGGGAAAAGTACCGGCTCGTACATGTGCCCGGGCATCGCCGCTGCCACGATTGGGTGCAGGCGGTGGCGGCGCGGATCGCTCAGGGAATCCCCGCGGAGCAGGCAGGACTCATGGGGGCGCAGGAGGTCTTTCCCTACGAGGCGGGGCGCTCCGCCCGTTCTCAATCTACGCCGGTAGATGAGCTGCTCCGGTACGGTGAGGCAGGGGACAGCGAAGGGGAGGGTAACTAAATATGGCAACACCGACTCGTCTGCGGGTACGCGTCAAAAGGTGGCTTGCTGGTGCCGCCCGAGCAGCTCACCACTACGATCCTGGGGAACACGAGGGCGGCGCTCCGCCGCCCCCTGACGGCGTTGATTCTCCGCCCACCGCCGGCGACCCGGCCGTGCAGGCTCGCATCGATGCGATCCTCCAACGCGTTCGTGATCCCGAAAGTGATCTGCCGCTGGCGGATCTGGGGCTGGTGCGGCGCGTGCGCTTCCTGAACGGTGAAAAACGAATCTACCTGGATGTACCGTTTGACGATCACGCTCCTGCCTGTCTTACCTGTGCCGGAATTACCATGACGCTGGTTATGGGTATCCGGCGCGAACTCACCTCCGCGTTCGAAACCGAATTTCCCGGATACCGAGTGGAGTTTATCTAGTTGTATCTCAAATTTGGTTTGACGCCTACCCGAATCGGGTCTAAGATTTAGAGACTTTTTAACATATGGCACTTTCGCTGGTCCGAGTGCCGTTTTCCCCGGGAGGTGATGTGTTATGACTACGATGGTTGTTGTTATTGGAGCTGCCGTATATGTGGCTCTGTACCTAACCTATGGCCGTAAGATGGAATCACAGGTTGTCAAAGCCGACAACAGCATTCTTACTCCGGCCCACCGGCTAAAAGATGGGGTGGACTACGTTCCCACTCAAACATCGGTTCTCTTTGGACATCACTTTGCCTCCGTCGCCGGAGCTGCGCCAATCGTTGGGCCGGTGGTGGCCATGGCGTGGGGTTGGGTGCCCGCCCTGGCGTGGGTCTGGTTCGGCAACATCTTTATCGGTGCTGTACACGACTATCTTGCGGTGATGGCGTCGGTCAGATATGACGGCAAATCGGTGCAGTTTGTGGCATCGGACCTGATCAATAAGCGCACCGGCCGACTGTACTACGTTCTGGTCTTTTTCCTGCTCATTCTCCTGGTGGCTGCCTTCTCGGCGGTTCTCGGAGGGATGTTCCTCTCCAACCCTGCTATCCCGGCTGCCGCGGTGTACCTGCTGATAGCCGCGGTGATTCAGGGAATCCTGATGTACCGCACCAAGATTCCTTTTGTGGTTTCCACAATAATCGGTATCGTTATGCTGATTGCGGTCATCTTTCTTGCCGGGCAGTTTCCGCTGGAAGCGGGTAAGAACCTCTGGTTTCTGGCGATGTTCTTTTACATCATTATCGCCGCCGCCTTGCCGGTACAGGTGCTCCTGCAACCGCGGGACTATTTGAACGCCTGGTTGCTGTACGTCGGTCTGATTCTGGGTGGTCTGGGAGCGATCTTTGCGTTCAAGGGCTTTAGCGCCCCGGCGTTTACCTCGTTCTCTCCGATCATCTCGGCGGGGCAGCCCACGCCGTTCTGGCCGGTTATTCCCCTGATTATAGCGTGTGGTTCCCTGTCAGGGTTTCACTCCCTGGTGGCCTCGGGAACAACGTCCAAACAGATCACGAGTGAAAAGGCCGGGCTTCCCATCGGGTATGGCGTGATGCTGGTGGAAGGCTTTCTGTCGACCATCGTCGTAGTTGCTGTAGCCGGTTGGGGTCTGCAGGTTATGACCGGTGCCGGACAGACGCTTACCACCGAGGCGTGGTCCACGCAGTACACGCCGGCGATGAACGGGTCCTTCCCGAACGCCGCCATGTTCTCCGAGACGTGGGCCGCCATGATCGCCGATACCTGGCTCAGATTTATCCCGGAGACGTTTCTGAGCATTATCGCCGGTATGTGGGTGTCATCCTTTGCGCTCACAACGCTGGACAGCACCAACCGACTGGCGCGGTACACGCTGGCCGAGATGCTGTTGCCGCTGAAGAAGCGTTCCGAATCGCTGTACCGCGTACTGGCCAACCGCTGGATCGCGTCGATCATTCCGGCGGCCATCGGTATCTATCTTGGATGGAGCGGAAGCTTCGGGTTGTTGTGGCCGTCGTTTGGTGCCGCCAACCAGCTGATCGCCGCAATCGCGCTGCTTACCGGTACTGCGTGGGTCTCCAAGCGTCTGCACACCAAGGCTACCTACGCGTTTGTCCCGGCGATGCTGTTATGGGTGACGGTAACCGCGGCGATGGTGTGGTATTTGGTCGTGATTATCCCGGTAACCTGGGCAAACAATCCCGCCACCGGAGGCACCGTGGGAGTGATCACGCTGATTATGCTGATCATGAACTTCATCTTCATCTATGATTTCTTCAAGACGAAGAATGAGCCCCTGGCCGACACTGAACTGGACAGTAAATGACAAAATGATGAAGTACCTCGCACGGCTCTTTCGTTTCCTCAAGTCGTTCTCCGATACGATGGATACGGCTCACCGCAATCGTGCGGTGGGCCTCACGGAGTGCGAGGTTCGCGAACTGGAAAACATGTTTGTCCTGCTACTTATGGGGTCGTTTACGGGAGTTCCTGCTCCGCCGTCATTTATTTCGGCGGAGCTGCTTCCCTATCTGGAACATGAGATAAAAGTGGTAAATCGTCGCTCTGAAAACGCCTCCGATGCCTTGGCGGAAATCGCCGGGTGTTTTGACGTGACCTGATCTCGGTACGAACTACGGTACTTCGTAAGTGGGTAACCTATGAAAACGATATTCTTCACTGGAAAGGGTGGCGTCGGTAAGTCCACCGTCTCCGCCACGTGTGCGTGGCAACTGTCCGAACACGGATACAAAACGCTGCTGGTCTCGCTGGATCCGGCCCACAATGTGGCCGACATCTTTGACACGCAGGTGGGTCATAAGAAGAGCAAGTTCTCCACGAACCTCTACCTTCAGGAGGCTAATCTCGACAAGGCGGCCTCAACCTATATCGAGCAGAACATCGATGTCCTCACCGAGGTCTACAGCTATACCAAGGCGTTCAACTTCGACACCTACTTCAAGGTGCTACGCTACTCCCCAGGGGTTGAGGAGTACGCCTCGCTCACCGTCCTGGAAGAGGTGTTCCGCACCGAAACTGAGTTTGACTACGTGGTCTTTGACACGCCCCCCACGGGCCTCACCCTGCGCATCCTGGCGCTCCCCAATATCAGCATTACCTGGGTAGATCGCCTGCGGCGGATCCGAAAACAGATCCTGGAAAAGCGGCACACGATTCACAATATCACCGGGAAGTACAAAGAGGAGGGATTTGTTCTCGCCTACAATGAAAAGGATGACGCGGTGATGCAGAAACTCAACGATATCTGGCAGCGCTACGTGAATCTCTACAAACTGCTCAAGAGCAAGGACAACAGCATCGCTGTGGTATTCAATCCGGATTATCTCTCCCTCCGCGAGTCGCAGCGCATTCTGGAGGGACTGAAGGACTTGAATCTTCCGCTGCGGGCGGCGTTCAACAACAAGTATCAGGATCACCTGGAAGATACGGCGGTGGAAGTGGAGAAGGAACTGTTTGGGCAGAATCGCAACGGGGTGCGCTTGGACCGGGTGCCGTTGGTGGCTGCCGCGCGCAGAAATACGTACAAAAACGACTTTGACGTGACCCGGGCATTTCGATAGGCTCACGTGCGGAGTAGTGCGTGTTCAGTGCAGCTAACGTGTCCGATCAGCCGGTATTCTATCTCTTTATCGCCGCGACGATTCTGCTGTCCCTGGGGTATATCTGGGGCCGGCGGCGCAATCATCGCATTACGCATACCGCGTTTAAGGCGCTGTCCACGGTGCTCAACCCCAAAGATCAGACGTTCACCAATATCGGCGGACTCACCGGTTACCACGCCCACTTCATTCCCCAGAAATCCAGCGGGATCAAAGAGATCAATGCCACGCTCACACTGCTTCCGCGGCAGTCGTGGTTGTGGTATCCCTTTTCCCTCATCATCCGCCGATTTGACCGCCTCTCGATTTCCTGTGAGTTGGGTAAAAAGGCCGCCCGAGGAATCCGTGAGGGCCATTTGATTGAGCGGACGTACTCCACCTTTGCCGGTGCCCGGATTGAAAACGCCGACACCCTCGAGAAAGAGACGCTTACCTGGGGAACCCGCACGTTTTTCTTGTACTACGCAGATGGTGCGGTGAAGCGGGAGATGGAGCGCTGCAAGGAGATGGTGGGGGCGGACCCCGGGCCGTTGCGCCATGTGGCGTTGGTACCGGAACGGAGCCGCCTCTTCATGTTTTTAGTACCGCTACCGGATCACGTTGAACGCGTGGTAGGACGGGTGTATGGGTGGTTCACGTCGCTCTCAGATGCGGAGCTCTCAGATACGGCGCAGGAATGAGTATCCCGCGGTTGATCGAATAGGATGGATCCGCTTTTTCTGATCGTAGTTGCGATCGCGGGCCTCACCGGGTACACCTGGTATCGGGGTATGCGGCAGAGTCGGGCCGTGATCCGCGCCGCTACCGAAGCGGTGGAGCGCGTCTTCCGGCCCACCTCCACCGAATATATCAACATCGGCGGCGCCGTCGGATACCACTTCACCTTTACCCTGCAGCCACCGCTGCTGCGCGTGGAAGGCACGATTACCACCGTTCCCCGGCATGCGCTGTTCTACCTGCCGATTGCGCTGTGGGTGTTCAAGCGGGAGGACCTGTTGCTCTTCACGGTGTACGGCACGCGGTTGGAGGTGGGCCTCGGCTACGTTGTGGAGCAGTCGCGCTATGAGAGCGGACGTATTCCGCTCGAGGATCGCGAGAACCTGCGGCACACGCCCCTTCACCGTGGTGGGGTGGATCTTCTCATTTTGTGGTACAACCCCCTGGTTCGTGATCGTCTATCGGCGGTGGTCGCGCAGCTGAGCGATACCGCATTGCAGGGTTTTGTCCATTTGGGATACTACGGGCAGCACTCCTACATCGCCGTTACGGTGAACCCCGCGCACCCGCACGTGCATCAGACGGTGCAGGAGATTGTCGGTGTCATCGAACACCTCAATGGGAGCGCCGCCGTCACGTGGACGGATCAAAACGAAAACCGGTAGTGCACGCCCGGAGGCGCTCCAGTTTTCCAGGTGGCGTTGAGTTGGGATGCCAGCGCCTCGATCAGAAGCGTGCCAAAGCTGTCGCTGTTGGAAGGCTGCTCGCCGGCGAGATCGGCCGCGGGCAGACCGGGGCCGTCGTCCTCGTACTCCAGAAGTAGCGCAGATTCCCCTGTATTACGGGTAAGCGCCACCCGAATCATTCCCTCGGCGCGGTCGTGAAAGGCGTGCTTCATGGAGTTGGTGAAGAGCTCGTTCACGAGCTGTCCCAGGGAGGAAACGGTGCGGGGTGACAGCTTGATATCCTCAATCTCCATACTAACCGTTATATGCTCCGAGGCGGGAAACGCTGAGCGAAGGCGCTGGATCAGACGTTCAAAATAATCGCGCACCGGGAGATCGGACTCCCCACCACTGGTATATACCTGGTCATAGAGGGAGAGCATCGCCGTGATCCGGTTAACCGCGCTGGTGAGTGCCTCGGCGGCGTCGGGTTCTGGAGTTCGGTGGGCTTGCAGGCTCAGTGCACTACTGATCTGGGTGAGGTTGTTGCGGACGCGGTGGTGCACCTCCCGCAGGAGCAAATCGCGCTCTGCCACCAACCCACGAATACGATTCTCCATCGCTTTACGCTCAGTGATATCCAGAATGGTCGTTGCCAAAACCGGCCGATCCTGAAGCTGAGCACGTCCCGAGGCAACCAGCCACGTGCGTTCTTCTCCGTTCCGAGTACACGCCTGCATCTCATGATTCACCAACTGACCCTGCTCACGGTAGATCGTTTCCGCCTTGTCCCGTTCCCCGGGCAGCCATAGGCCCAACTCAGTGAACGTTTGGCCTTGGATCTCATTCGGATGATAGCCGGTCAACTCCTGGGATCGCGGATTTGCCTCTAACACCACTCCCGTCTGTGGATCGGAAAGAAATACCGCGGACAGGTTAGAACGGAAAAGAACATCGTACTTCTCATAGGACTCTTGCAACGCCCGCTCATCTTGCTCCTTGAGGAGTAGGACCATGGCGGTACTGCCGGCGAACAGCAGGGCAAATACAGGAAGATAGAATATCGACTGCAGGGTCGCCTGAGAAAGGGAGTGCTCGAGAACGCCGAGAAACCCGTACAGCGCGCGGATGGCAAAGGACAGCGTAAGGATGCCGTAGAGGATCCCCACGAAGCGGAGGAGGATCGATTCAGGAGACTGTCTGAGGAGGATCACAGCTGTTGCCGCGGTCAGCAGACCGGCCACCACAGCTCCAACCCCGACGATAAGGGTTGGGGAGCGGGCGAACAGAACAAACACTAGCGAGCCTGCCGCGGCGGCGGCCAAAAATGATCGCTCGGTAGATGGCGATCGCCGGCGATGGGAAATGAACGCAACGCTTTCCGCTGCGGTACCGAAGATCAGGAAGATATTTCCGCCGTAGATGGTGAGCAGATCCGGCCATACTCCACGATTCAGGATCAGAATCCATCCGATTCCATGGAGTAGGCGTGAGACCATGAAGTAGACCAGGGCGCGGTGTTTCCCCGACCGCAGCCCGTGGTAGGCCAACACGAATACCAGTATTAACAGGTGCCCCACGGCCAGCAGACTGATCATAGTGTATGTTTCCAGCGTGGCCAGCTTCATATTGTCGAAATAGTGTACTGTACTGCAGACAATTGTGAAAGCTGATCGAGGGATTGGCCAGGGATGGGGATGAGGCTCATAGTCCCGGGCTCCACGCACAGCTCACGGCTCGGGCCTCAGTTCAGCCTTCAGCCTCAGCCTTCAGCCTTGGCGCCGTTCCGCGAGCCCCATGATCGTCATGAGGCGCAGCCGGTTGTAACGCTGCACCAGAATACACGGCAGATTGCCGATGAGCGCCAGCGGCGGCATGACCAGCGCGATCGAGGGATCCAGCCACAGAAAGAAATGTCCGGTTAGGAGGATCGTGAGCCAATGGGAGAACTCCGCCCGCCGCGTTTCGGCGGCAAATCGGTGGAGATAGGTCGCATCAGCCGAACGGAGTTCGGCCTTCTGAAAGCCCCCGCGAAACAATGCGCCCGCCTCCGGGAGGTGTGGTTTCCAGCGGGTGATCTGGAGCACGTTCCGGTAGAATCGGAGTCTCCGCCGCACTGAGCGGGAGGAACGGAACCCCGCGCCGGTGGCAGCCGGGGGAGTGCGCCGGCGGGCACGGGTGCGGGTGCCGGTGCGGCGGCGGGCACGGGTGTGAGCGCGAGCAAACAACCCCAGCGGCAGGACGTGGGCGATGTAGCCGGCGCCAAAGTACTGGGCGGGCCACGCCACGCAGATCAGCACGATCGCCAGCAGAGGATTGCTGATCACGAGGAATCCTTCTTGCGGCTGATTGTCCGCTCTTTCCACTGGACCGAACCAATCAGCCAGATCTTCACCGCGGAGTACGCCAGAATCAGAAAGAAAAACCCCACGCTTGCCGGAAAGAGCGCCGCCGGCACTGGGCCGAACGATCCAATCCGTGTCAGTAGATAGTGGAGCTGAGCCGCGTAGGCGATATACACCGCTGTGGCCCACACCAGCATCTCCGCTCCCAAAGGGACTGCTCCTGTGAGCTGCGCCGCGGCGGCCACCATGCCGGAGATCCAAAGTATCAGGATCACCAGGATGGAGGGGGTGGGAACGGCGATTCCCGTGGCCAGATGCTTACTCCAGCCTTCGATGAGATCAAAGATACCGCCGGGGTACATGCGGTAGGAGATGGAACCGCGGCCGGCAAAGTTCTCCACGCCGTAGCCGCCGCGGGCAAACCGTGTGGCCAGGGCAACGTCGTCGAGTACTTCGTCCCGGATCGCCTCATGGCCGCCGACATCGAGGTAGGCGGCGCGATCTACGAGCATGCACGGCCCATACCCGCCGGTGGGGATGCGCCGCTGCCGGGGCAGACGAAACGAACCAAAGGCGGCCAGCACTACCAGGTTGAAAATCGCCGACAGGTTTTCGACCGCTCCGTGCGTGTGGTGGTAGGGCTGCACGGTGATAAGCGCGTTACCCGCACCAGCAACCTGGGCGAGATGCGCGAAAAAACTGGGCTCAACGGTGCAGTCCGCATCGAGAAACAGGATCTGATCCCCGTATGACTCCTGCACCCCCACCCACAAGGCGTGATTCTTCCCGGTCCATCCCGGCGGGAGCGCCTCCGCCGGGATGGTGCGCACGCCGCGGGCCGCGGCGATTTCCGCGGTGCGGTCGGAGGACCCGTCATCTACCACGATCACTTCTACCGGAGTCTCCTCAGGTACTGCGTCGGCCAGCGAGTCCAGGAGGTTGCCGATGGAACCTGCCTCGTTCCTGGCCGGGATGATGACCGATAGCCGGCGGAAGGGCAGCGCCGGTGACGGTACCGGAGTGGGTGCAGCCGGCGGGGAAGCGAGAAACCTCATGCCCCCCAAGGCCAGCCACCCGCACGTCCAGCACAGCAGCGCAAACGAGAGACTCATTAGATACTCCGGCGTCATACCGATATCCTGGCTCCTGATGCAGGCAACATAGCTACGGGTAATAGAAGGATTTTCGTGTGTCGCGTCAACCGAAATCGGCCGATCCCGATACGGCTGAACCGA
This sequence comes from uncultured Spirochaeta sp., assembly GCA_964419735.1. GTDB lineage: Bacteria > Spirochaetota > Spirochaetia > DSM-27196 > Alkalispirochaetaceae > Alkalispirochaeta. The sequence goes on along the minus strand of CAYQRW010000030.1, from coordinate 10,097 downwards.
AAAATGCAGACGATCAGTTCATCATGCGATATAGTCCTGCGAGTCCACATGCCTGCAGCATGAAGTAAAAAAGAGAGCTAAAGGAGTTCGAATGCGCCATATCATTGCACGCGCCGGGTTAGCGCTGGCGGCTGTGTTATTTGTAACATCTTGCAGTTTTGAGACGCCAACCGAAGTAGCCCTGAGAGGTGGGCCCTCTTTGGCTGTTCCCGCCGGAAATCGAGTGACCGCTCTTTCCGAAGTATGGGACGTTGATGCGGCGCTGGATGAGGCTGTTGGCGGCGACGATTCAGGCCTGCGTAGAGTAGACACCGCGGATGGTGAGCCCCTCGCGCTTGCTCTTGAGAAGTCTCTTCTGAACGTTTCGGTTGACGAGTTTTCCAGCAATAACCTGAGTTTGGATGACCTTAACCAGGCGATCGAGGTTAACTACACCGTTCCCGAGATCAATTTTGCCGGAGAGTCTTTTGACTCAAACATCGACCCGATTGAGGTGCCCGCCGGGGTGGGTATTCCCACTGAGACGCTCGGATCGATACCGGAGGTGAATGGATCATCCACACCACCTGTCGAAACGATCACCGCCGACGGTTTTGAGTCGATTACGTTTGAGGCGGGAACACTCCAGGCGACCCCGACGGTGACGGATGCGGATAGTTCCGTCACGAGTCTGACGATTTCGGGCGCTCGTATACTCACGACCGATGGTACGGAGATCGCCACCGCATCGAACTCCGTGGACGCCGTAGGAACTGGGGCGCTGGACTTTCCCGTTGCCGGAGCGGAGTTGCCGGCGAACTTTGACGTAGAGCTGACGCTGGATATGAGTACCAGCAGTCCGGGTTCCAACTTCGACCTGGCGCTTGCTTTTGGTTTTTCCAATGACACCCGTATTTCCGGGGCCAGTGGCATCGACTTCACCCAGACGGTCACTGGTGAATACACGATAGAGCTGGGGGACGACCTTGATTTCCAGGACGCTACGGTGGGGGTAGGGTCATTGGGAGTAAATAACAGCTATCCCACTGACTGGAACGGAATCACCCTCATCGCCGATCCGCTGGAGCTTTCCCAGGGAGGCGCTACCAAGGCCGGACCCACCGGTGCGCCGATCGATCTCGCCGGCGTTACCCTGACCAACGAGAATATTCTTGTTGCCTATACGTTTGAGGTGCAAGGTACGGATGCGGAGTTCAGTCTGGATCCGGACGCCGACGAGATTACGAGTGAGATTACCGGTGGCATTGAAGAGTTTTCTGAGGTGAACGTTTCGGAAAGCAGCTTTGACACGGTGGAAAGTTTCAGCGCGGACATTGACCAGGATACCCAGGACCTTGTCGATTGGGTGCTGTTTGTAAACCCGGTCCTGGAACTCACGTTGGATAATCAGCTTGGGACCGATGTGGCGGTAAACATCACCTCCACGACCCTTAGTGGCGGCAATCCCGTTACGTTCGCCAATTTGGCTGACACGAGTGCCAGTACCAGCACGGCGATATTCCCGAACGAAGCGAATAACTCAAGGAGTTGGAATATCGCGCCCAATTCAGTCGGGAGCGAGTTCGCTATTGATATGGCAGCCCTTGATGTAGACGTGGCCCTCAGTTTTGTGGACGATACGCCGAATGATGGTATCGCGACGCTCACGGATGTCACTCCTGGCGGGGCGCTCTCTCTGACCGGAGAGGTTGCTGCGGCGTTCGAAGTCGACGCGATTCAGATAGCCTCGGAAACGATCAGCGGTCAATTTCCTGAGGCCGGCGCGGACGGCTTGGACTTCTCTCAGATTTCCGATTTCCTGCCGGATGGCGTCGAATTTAACGGGATCGCGTCGAGTTTACTGGTTGATGCCGGGGATCCTGACGATCCTGACGCCAAGATCAGTATCTATTTGGCGGCTGAGTACGTGGATTCCGACGGTAACCCGCAAACTCGGCCGTTAATTGAAGACGCCGACAACCCCGGGGCGACGAAAGAATTTGACTCAGGTGAAGAGGCGCCGTTGATTGGCCTAGAGGATGTAATAAACAGCGGGCCCTCCGATCTGTTCTTTGACTATACGGTTACGGTAGCCGAGGTCACAATCAGCGATCCCGGCCAAAGAATCGGCGCCGACCTGACTGGCGCTATACCGCTTTCTTTCTCAGTTAACGAAGGGGAATATCCCAATGGCGTGGAACTCCTCGATGATGAAGGCGAGCCGATCGTACCAGTGCAGGAAGATGACCTTTTCGGTCGGGCGGCAGATGAGAGTACGGCCCTTGACGACATCATCGATTCTCTTGACTCTATGACGTTGCACGTAGACATCGAAAACAGCATCGGCTTTAACGGAAAACTGGTAATTGAGCATGCCAATGACCAGGGCGAGGTTTTCCGTGAAGAACTCAGGCTGGATTCTGAATCCCAGGAGATTACGGTTTCTGGAGCTGATCTGGATATCATCAAGTCTTTCCCCTTCACGCCAACGACCACCGCATTTATGACGCCGGGACAGCACTCGGTGAATACCGGTGGGGATCTGGGCATATCGCTGTGGTTTGAGGTAGACACCGATCTTGATCTGAACTTTTCACTCACCGGGGAGGACGAATAATGCGACGCACGCCTAAGATCATGAGTGGCCTTCTGTTTGTCTCATTTCTGTTCCTCGTGCCGCTGTCGGTAGCCACGGCAAATCCTCCGCGTTCCTGGAATCACCGGGATAATCCTGCCCTCTTGGGGGTGCGGCAACGCACGTTCTTTGAGTTTGCCGGTACGCAGAGCTTTGGGATTTCCAACAACTACCTGTCTCCCGGTAGGATTCTCCAATCTACAATAACGATTGACCTCGACGATCTCGACGATCAGCTTGGTGAGCGCAATTTTACGATCGCATCAACGACTCATACGGGAAGCCATCTCGCCATCTCTCTGTTCGACGTGAGTGCAGCCATCTATTCTTCCTTAGATAGTATTGTGAGTCTCGGCGTACCGGGATCTCTCTTCACCCTAGTGGCCAAAGGAAACGAGATGGACGCCGGCTACGTGGACTCTGCTCCGGTGATCGGGCGTGTGTTTGCGGAAGCAGGCGCTCAATCAAGCTATCGGTATCGGGATTGGGAGGTAGGAGTGAAGCTGGGGCTGTTCACCCCACTGCTGTATACCTCACCGGATGCCGAAGTTAGCTATCGTTTCGCCACCGATGAAGAAGCCGGCACCCTTGAATTGGCTGGAGGATTGAACGTGCCGGCATATTCGTCGATAGATTTGGAAAACCCCGGGAGTGGGAGTAGTGAGGTATCCCTTGACGGCGTCAAACTCGACTTTGGTGTTATCCGTGTTCGGTCGGACGGTACACCATGGTTTGGCGTGAACATGGGGGGAATAACGCTCTCTCCAGCAACCGCGTCATATGAGGTTGTGATTGATAACCAAGTCTCCGTCACGGTTGACAACGCGTTAGATGGTAACACCGACGAAGCGATCAACACCGAAACCTCCGATTCAGAGCTTACGGTGGTGGCAGATGCCGACAATCAGGTTCGGATGCCGTTCAAGTTTGGGGGCTTTTACCGGTCGACCATTATCCCCTGGTTGGCGCTTACTGGACACTCGCAGGTGTATTTTGCCGATCCGACGCTATTCTCCGCGGGGGTTATGGTGGAGGGAACTTCCTTCCCGCTGAATGCGCTTGCACTGAGTCTGGGTTACGATCGCGTCGCTTGGGAAACCGAGATCGGTCTACGCACCAATGTGCGAGTAATCGATCTGGGATTCGAGGTGGGACTCTCATCACCGCGATTCGTGACGATGTTTCAGGGCACCGGCTTGAACGCCAATTTGTTTCTTGCTGTAGGGTATTAAGAGGAACAGTATCAGCCGGTTGCGTATTGCGGGAGTCCGCGGACTATCCCGACAGATTCCGGTAGTACCATATTGCCAGCTGCGTCCTATCGCGGACGTGCGCAAATTGGAGCAGAGAAGAGACGTAGTTGCGCACCGTGCCGGCGCTCAAATGGCACAGGGCTGCGATTTCCTTGTTGGAGTAGCCCTCTGCCAGTCGCTGCAGGACTTCCCGCTCGCGGGCGGGAAGATCCCGGAGAAAGTGCTCGGCGTCGGCCGCAGGGCGCACGGCCAATGAGGCGGCCATGCCGGGGTCAAAACTGAGATTGCCGTGCACCGCGTTGTGAATTGCCAGAACTACCGCATCGGTGGACTGGTGCTTGAGCAGATATCCGTGGGCTCCAGCTTCCAGCGCCTGAGACAGGTACTGCTCATTCTTGAAGGTGCTCACCATCAGCACGGGAAGCTCGGGATGGGCTTGCTTTATACGTCGACAGCATTCAAGGCCGTCCATATCGGGCATGCGGATGTCCAGCAGCACGATATCCGGCCGCTGCCGATCGACGGCCGCCAGTGCCTGTGCTCCTGTGGCCGCGGTGGCGGTAATGGTGAACTCGCCGGTTTGGCGCAGGACGACTGCCATGCCGTCACGAACAAGCTCGTCGTCATCGGCCAGAATCACGCGAATCGCCGTTTCATGGTGCATCGTCGATCTCCTCATGGACAGCGGTGACGGCCCCGACGGGGATGCTGCCGGTTATACGAACGCCGGGCGTATCGGAAAGACTGTCCAGTTCAAAACTACCGCCCACCTCGGTGAACAGGGTCTGGAGTGCCGAGAGACCAAAGCCCATACGGGGTCCCTCTGCTCCCCATCCCGCGCCGTGCTCCAGATACTCCATGCGATACATGCGCGCGGTGCGGGCAAAGTGAATATGGATGTACTCCGGTTCCCCGTAGCGTAGCGCGTTGGTCAGGAGTTCCTGGACACTTCTGGTATAGCGCGTAACGATCGCCGCGGGATAATCGGCCGCGTTTCCCTCAACGTTGAGATGCACCGGACACCGGGTAAATCCGTCTACGGTGGCGCGGAGCTCACTCCAGTCGGGGTGTTTCCGCGGCGCCGCGTCCCGCAGGTATACCCGTATTTGTTGCAGGCCCTGTTCGAGACCCTGTTCGGCCCGGCGCAACGTCTGTTGCAGTTCAGGTTCCTGCGCCATGCCCTGGGCCGACCGGATCTGCCATAGGGCACCGGTGATCCCGTGTCCCAGGGTGTCGTGGACGTCCTCGAGAATGCGCGCCCGTTCCCGGAGGATCACCGAGTGCACCAGATCCTCCCGGCGGGCGTGTCTGGGCTCGGGGGAGGCGCTCATGGGCGCACGGGGCTCGGTGGTTGGCGAACTCCGCCGCCGGAGAAGCCGCACCCAGCGAGGTAGCGTGGCGAGGAGTCCGATCTGGGCCACAGCGATCAACAGGGCCACGCCGGAGGGTCGGTACAGGAGCAGGCTGTGCGGGAGTACCCCTGACAGGACGGTCCCCACCACCCCCAGGTTGCGTGGGTTCCACAGCCCCCCGCCGAGGAAGATCAGGAGCAGAACGGTGGTGACTGCCACGGGCCAATACAGCACCGGACCGTGGCGGCGGACGGCCTCGGCAATCGCAGCCATAACGGTAATCGACCAGATCAGGATAATACTCAGGGCAAGTGCGCCATAGCGTAGCGCACCATAGCTCAGCGCACCGGAGCTTGCCGCACCCGAGGCACCCACGCCGGGCGTAGCCCACAGAACGGCGGCCACCACGGTGGAGAGTGCCACCGCTCCCAGGCCACCGGCTACCGCAGTACCAAAGAATGCCCGGCGGAAACGCCCCGAACGGCGCAACAGGGGCGGGCAGGAGACCAGGGGCGCCGCGACGACCGCTGAGTAGAGAAACAGCAGAACGGTGGCGAACCCGCCGTAGGGATAGAGCACGGCCGCGGAAACCGGCACCGCCGGGAGGCTGAGATCGGTCAGCGAGATCCCTGAGATAACGTAATCTGGCGGTATCGCTCCGGCAACGGCCACCGGCAGCAGAACGATGGCGGCGATCGCGAGCACGCCGGCCCCTCGCTGCGTGAGCCATCTCTTCCAGGTTACCTCCCACGAGTGGTGGACACCGGGGAGGTCTTCACTCTGAGGGGTGACGTGGACGGTGCGTCGACCCATGAGGAGCGCGCTACCGGTGATCAGTGCTGCTCCCATACTAATCATGAGTTCCGTCTGCGCCGGTGTCACCGTGGCGTCACGAAAAGTCTGCAAGACGCGGGTCAGAAGCGGCGTGAACGGGCTCCCCGGCGCCAGCGACCACAGGGCCGACTGCTCCGGGTAAGGGAAGAACGCCCCCGCCGCCAGTGCCGAACCGAAAATAACCACTGAGAGGACCAGGTCTGCCAGGCGGGAGTCGTGAAGGAGCATCGCCAGAAGCAGCCCGCCGCTGACGCTGAGAACAATCAGCGATGCCAGGAGAATCCAGAACGCGGCGCTCCCCCAGGGCCACACCACGGACAGCACCACCGTGGAAAGCCCCATGAACACCAGCACTGACGCTGTAACCAGAACTGTTGTTCCCCCGATGAGAGAACCACAGACGGCAACCGGTGAGCGAAACTGACGACCGGAGCGGAGTACCCGAACGGGAGGCGCCAGGTGCGCTGCCAGGTATGTGCCGTATTGGCTCGCCACTAAGATCGTGATCAGCAGCAACACCGCACTGTAGAACTCGGCCGCCGTGAAGCTCACATAGAACGCCCGCAGGGACTCGGCGCCCGCCGCGGTGAGATCCACAGTTCCGGTGGAAGCGAAGCTGTTGCTGAGACTGACCACCAGAATCCCCGCCAGGAGCAGGGGCTGGACAAACGACTGAAAGCGGCTTCCCCCGTCCGCCGCCAGTTCGCGAGCCACAGTCAGCGCCGGCGGGAGCGTCACGGGATGACTACTCATCCCCGTCACCCTGTGGGCCAACCAGCGCATCATACACCTCAGCGAGCCCTGGTTTCTGAATACGCATTTCCATGATTTCCAGTCCGGCGGATTGCAGGTGTTCCGCGAGGCGATTCAGCCGAAGCGAGCCGGGAGGGACCCGTAGCGTCAGGGTGTTACGCTCCACCTGGTAGGAGGTGGTTCCCGGAAGTGCTTCCGCAATGCGATGCAGCCGCGCCCCGTGATCTTGTACACGAACACGAATCGTTTCGCTGTGGGAAAGCGACTGACGTAAATCCTCGAGCGTTCCCCGGGCCACAATCGAGTTCGAATTAAACAGACAGATCTCCGTGGCGATCCGCGAGATTTCCGCCTCCCGCGGTGAGGCGAAGAGCAGCGTGTTGCCCCGTTGACAATGGTCCTGGAGCGCCTGGTAGATGAGATCATGGCTCTCGATATCCGCGCGGCCCCAGGGATCGTCGGCAACCAGCAGCGCCGGGCGATGAATGAGCGCGCAGGCAAGGTCCACCCGGCGGCGGACACCTACCGGTACGTTTCTCGCCTGCATGCGTACCCATGGACCGAGCTGGAAGCGGTCCACCATTTCCTCGATTCGGTGACGCCGTGTACTCCGCGGCGTACCGGTGCGCGTAGAATAGCGCAGTGCCAGGTCGAGATTGGCGGCGACGGTGAAATCGGGGAACAGGCCGCCTTCTTTGGGGAGGATGCCGAGGGAGAGTTGATCGGCGTTGCGGGTGCTCAGGGGAACCCCATGGATTAGAACGGTACCGCGATATGGAACGCGCGCCCCGGAGATACAACTGAGAAAGAGCGTGTCCCCTCGAGATGATGGGCCGTACACGCCACACGCCTCTCCCGGGGAGAGGGTAAAGGATGGTACGTTCAAGAGGACCGCCCCTCGCGCTCCACGAATCTCGACATCCCGAGCCTCAACTGCATCACCACGCATCAGGAAAAGTCTACCTCAGTCCTGACCCGCTGCCCAACGGGCCAGGTGCCGAAAGAGCGCAATCGTTTCGTGATCTCGTCCATCGAAGTGTTCGTCGGCACTGGTTTTGACGATCACCACGTTGTATTCGGGATGAACATAGATGTACTGCCCCCAGATTCCGATGGCGGTGAAGTCTCCCTCCGGATTCTCCGGTATCCACCATTTGTACCCGTATCCGAACGTCCAGTGGCTGTCGGGGTTGGCTCCCGCTTGGAGGTGGGGTTCGGTGGGGCGTCTCGACCGTTCGACCCATTGTTCCGGAATGATCTGCCGATCACCGCGCCGTCCCTGATTGAGGTACAACCGACCAAAGCGCAGGTAGTCCCGGACCGAGGCGGAGAAGAAGGCGTGGCCCAGCGTATTGCCGTGGTAGTCGGTGTTCCAGTGCGCGGGGTATTCCATACCCGCCGGTTTCCATAGCGCCTCCTGGAGAAAGCGGCTGAGACTGGTGTCGACAGCGGCTTCCACCACCATTCCCAAAACGAGGGAATCACTGCTGATGTATTCGTTGTAGACGCCCGGCTCACGAACCGCTTCCGTGTCGATAAGGAGCTCCGGCAGGGGATCCTGAAAACCGAATACCTGCACCGGGAGCATGTTTATGTCCGAGGTGAAGCTCTCATAGTCCTCGTCAAAACCCAGTCCCGAGGACATCGTCAAGAGGTGGTGCAGGGTAACCGTGCCGTAGTCGGTACCGGCAAAGGCGGGGAGATACCGCTCAACCGGGTCATGAACGGACTCGATGGAGCCCTGGTCTATCGCAATACCCACCAGCGCGGACAGCACCGACTTCGCCATGGAAAACGACGTGGGCAACGACTCCGTTGCATATCCACGATAGTACTCCTCAATCACGATCGTCCCATCCACGCTTATGGCGAGGCCGGTGGTCCAGGTATCGCGGAGAAACCCCTCCACATCCCGGGATGTGCCGTTATGGGAGAACTTGTTCGGCATCTCCGGCATCTCCGGCATTTCCGGCAGCCCCGGCTGTGACTGAACGTGTGTCTCAAACTCCCAGGTGTCCGCCCCCGTGTTGACCGGTTCCGCGGGGAACAAGGTATGAAACGCACGGAAGTTGTCCGTACGGGTGTCGTCGCTAAAGAGCGTGACGGTGATCCACCAGTCGCTGGTGCGGATATACAGAAACCCCGCCGCCCCCAGTACGAGCAGGGTGACTCCCACGGTCACCAGGATTACCCGTGCCCGCGGTCTTCGTGTCTTCATGTGCAACCTCCTGGCTCGACAGCATGGCGGACGGCAGGCGCTCACGGTAGTTGCGCGTGTCACCAGATCTCCTGACAATTGTCATGCACTATTCGTGACGATTGGTACTTTTTAGAGGTCCGCGGCCCAGGCAGGCTGAGGGATCTTGTGATCTCGGAGGTACAAACTATGCAGGAGCTCAGCCAAGAACGAATCGAGCGCAGGGCGCTCTCCTGGGGAGTTCTGGGGAATCTAAGCATGGCGGTGATCGCGTGGATTACCTATTGGTTTTCCAATTCCGAGGCGATTCTGCTCGACGGAAACTACTCATTTATCGTGTTCATCGGGATGGGGGTGGCCCTGGCGGTATCACGCATCAAATCCCGGCGGACCGAGACGTTTCCCCTGGGTCAATTCTTCTATGAGGCGCTCTACAGTTTCATCAAGGGATTGATGATCCTGGGCGTGATCATTATGGCGGTGGTTACGAGTATCGTGCGGATCATCTTCTATGTTGGCGGCAATACCGAGAACATTCCGATGCTCAACCCAGACCCGATTCTCTACTACGCGGTTTCCATGGCGGTGATTTCGTTTGGCTTAGCCTATTTCTACCGGGCGTCCAATCGAAAGATCAACAACCAAAGCACGCTGCTTACCACCGACAGCAAGGCCTCGTTTGTGGATGGCGTCCTCTCCTGCGGTATCGCCGTGGGAGTCTTGCTCTTGCGAAACACCGACCCCTCGGGAAGTGCCGGATTCGTGCCGTTTCTGGCGGATTCCATCATCACCTTGGTACTGGCAACCGGCTTGATATCAAAACCGGTAGAGATCATTCGTGAATCGGTGATCGAACTGGCCCTGGGGCGTCTACAGAACGATGAGGAGTATGGGGAGTGCGTCCAGGTGATTACAGATAGGTGCGCTCCGGAGTTTTCGGTACGCCAGGTGTATATGAGCAAAACGGGAAGCCGCTATCTTGCCGTGGCGATGGTGAGCCCCGCCGGCGGCGGCACGCACGTATCTCTTGACCGGATCGATGCGTGCAAAGAGGTGATCGTTCAAACCCTGCAGGAGCACTTTCCGCACCTGAT
>CAYQRW010000029.1:0-20830 GCA_964419735.1 uncultured Spirochaeta sp. | reverse complement strand
TTGATCGGGTTGGGCTTCACCGTGGTTAGTTACCCCCGGTGGTTCCGCTGGACGATCGGCCTGCAGGCCGTGATGTTCGCCATTTCCATGGCCTTTCTGTGGATCGCCGTTCAGGTGGAGTTTGGTCCGTTCTGAGCTCTCCCCCTCTTACGCCACCGTCACTGCCTGGGAGAGATACACATCTTGGATCGCATGCAGGAGCTCGATGCCCTTATCGGTGGGACGTTGAAACGCCTTGCGACCGGAAATGAGGCCCATACCGCCGGCGCGCTTATTGATGACGGCGGTGCGAACCGCGACTTCCAGGTCGTTGGCTCCTGACGAGGCTCCTCCGGAGTTGATCAGGCCGGCACGTCCCATGTAGCCGTTCATCACTTGATAACGAGTGAGATCGATGGGGTGATCGGAGGAGAGCTCCGTGTACATCCGTTCGTCCAGTTTCCCGTAGGATGAGTCGCCCATATTGAGCGCTTTGTACCCTCCGTTGCGGGTGGGCGCCTTTTGCTTAACGATATCCGCCTCAATGGTTACGCCCAGGTGGTTGGCCTGCCCCGTGAGATCCGCGGCGGTGTGATAGTCCGCTTCGTCGGTCTTAAACGCCTCGTTCCGCGTGTAGCACCACAGCACCGTGGCCATTCCCAGTTCATGGGCGCGGTAAAACGCCTCCGCCACCTCCACGATCTGCCGGTTTGACTCCGGAGACCCAAAGTAGATGGTGGCGCCCACCGCCACCGCTCCCATGTCGTAGGCCTGTTCCACCTGGCCAAACATGATCTGGTCGTGGGTGTTGGGATAGCTCATGAGCTCGTTGTGGTTCAGTTTGACGAGAAACGGGATCTTGTGGGCGTACTTCCGCGCCACCGATCCCAGCACCCCAAAGGTCGAAGCCACGGCGCTACAGCCCCCATCCATCGCAAGACGCACGATGTTCTCACCGTCAAAATAGGCCGGATTGGGGGCGAAGCTGGCCCCACCGGAATGCTCGATCCCCTGATCCACCGGAAGGATCGAGAGATACCCCGTGCCGGCGAGACGCCCATGGGTAAACAGACTTTCGAGATTTCGCAGTACCCGCGGCGAGCGGTCGGATATGGTCCAGACGCGGTCGACAAAGTCGGGCCCGGGGAGGTGAAGATGGTCCTTTGATACCACGGGTTTGTGCGTCAGAAGGTCTTGTGCCTCGGAACCTAAGAGTTTTTCAATGTTAATAGCCATACGTTACTCCTCTTTCAGGCTGTTTTCATCGCCGTCCCCGAACCGCGGGCGACGGTGGCCCGCGCGGATCGGGCACGGATCGAATCTATCATCAGTAGGGCGTGGTCCCGGGAGTTTTCGATCGTTGCCTGCTCCCGGGCAACCCGGAGCGCCACCGTACCGCACAGAAAGATACCCGGGCTGCGAGTCTCCAGGGTCGTCTGCGAAAAGAGCGGTCGCGCCGTGCGCTTGTGAAAACGGATCCCCGCCCCCTGCAGCAGACGGTAGTCCGGTCCATAGCCGGTGAGCAGAAATACCGCATCCGCGGGATGAAACAGGGAGCTCCCGTCCGCATCACGCAGCACCACGCCCCGAGGGGAAACTTCTTGCGGCACACTGCGGTACTTCACCCGAATTCGTCCCGCCCGGAGCTGCGTGTCCAGGCGGGGAAGCAGCCACGGCTTGATCTGGGACCGGGGCAGTCTCGATTTGCGGTACACCAGGAGCGCTTCCGCACCGGCCTCAGCGATGTTTACCGCCGCCTCAACCGCCGAGTTGCGCCCTCCCACCACTACCATGCGCTCCCCGGAGTTCACTATTTCACTGCGAAAGTAGTGATGTACGTGGGGCTGATCCTCACCAGGAATATTAAGGGTGTTGGGGAAGAAGTAGCCGCCACTTGCCACGACCACGCTGCTCGTCTCCACCGTGCGCCGCGTTCCGGGGGCGCTGCGCAGCTCGACGGAATGGCCGTCGCCGTGCGCTTCAGCAGCTACAGCCGTGGTGCCGGTCTCTACCACGAGCCCGGCGGCGGCGGCGCTCTCTTCCAGATAGGCGATATACTCTTCCCGGGTTGGAGAACTATCCTCATCGGGGCCGAAGGGCAACCCCGGGAGCGCTAGGTCGGCCCGCGTGGAGAAGAGCCGCACCCCGCTTGGAAATCTGCGGATCGTCTGTGCTAACTCGCCCTCTTCGATGTGCAGGACATCGAGCCCAGCCTGCCGGAAGTGGACCGCCGCCGCCAGCCCCGCCGGCCCGGCACCCACCAGCAGTACATCGTGCGCGGTGCGCCCCGCCTCATCCATTGCCGCGCTGTCACGGTGACTCATATACGATCCAAGGTGGGCATAGCGCGTTTAGAGGTCAAGCGGGCGCGCCGTTGTGCGTCGCCGCGCGGCCAGCCGTGCTGTGCGGCCGTGCATCGCCGCGCCCGCTGCGCGTCCTCCCCCACGATCCTGCCAAAGCGGCCAACTGTTGATATACTGCGCCTCGTGAGCATCACCCCCGACGAACGACGACTCAAGTTTACCGTTGCCTACCATGGGGCCAAGTTTCATGGCTGGCAGAAGGGCAACGGCAGGACCGTACAGGACGCGCTCATCACGGCGATCGAGCGGTCGCTTCCGGACTGCCCGGGGATTCGCGTGGACGGCGCCGGCAGGACCGACGCAGGGGTGCACGCCGAAGGCCAAGTGGCGAGCGTCGTCGTTCCCCGTACCATCGACCCGCACCGATTACTCCAGCAGGTCAATCGGCACCTCCCCAGCGACGTGGCGGTACGTGCCGTGGAGCCGGCGGATGATCGGTTTCACGCCCGCTACCACGCCGTGGAGCGCACCTACCGCTACACCCTCGTGGACGGCCCCGTGGGAGACCCCTTTCTCACCGGCCTGGCGTGGCGGTACACCGGTAATCTGGATCTCCCCGCCATGCAAACAGCGGCGGCGGAGTTCATCGGTGAACACGACTTTGCCGCCTTCACTTCCGACAAGAAACGTGCCAATACCGTGCGCACCATTGTTTCAATCGAAATCCAGCGGCGCACCGCCTCCCCGCGGTCCCCCCACTCTCCCCTGGACATCTACATTCGCGGCGACAGTTTTCTCTGGCGGCAGGTGCGCATCATGGTGGGCGCGTTGGTTCTGGCCGGCGAACGGTCGCTCACGCCGGAGTCCCTCCGGGCGATCCTGGCATCCGGCGACCGATCGCACGCCCCGGCGCCGGCGCCCGCCTGGGGCCTGACCCTCATGGAGGTTGGGTATGAAGCCGCCTAACCCGCGGAGCAGCTTCCTGAGCCGCGCCGCAGCCGCCTCGTCTGGTAAATCCCTCCGGGATATTCTTGCTGCCACTCACACATTTTCGCGATACTATAGCTACCATGAGCATGTTTCTCTACGGTGTGGCGTTGTGGGGTTTCTGGCTGATCATCACCGAGGTAACCGGGCCGGGGGCCGCGGTAACGGGAATAGTCGTGACCGGCGTTGCCACGATCCTCTTCCGCGCCTCCCTGCGCGGTCTGTGGGTCTCCGATGGCGCAGCGTCACCCTCCCGGGGGCGCTGGCTCCATCGCACCGTCCAACTGGTTCGATTCATCCCCCTCTTCCTCTGGAAGATCCTCTCATCGGGAATTGCCATCGCCCGGCTCGCGCTCACCCCAGGGGTCACCTTTTGGCCGGGCATCGTGAAAACTCCCGCGGGCCTTTCCGGGGTGGGAGCCACAACCGTGTTGGCGAATCTGATAACCCTCACCCCGGGTACGCTGACGCTGGACTACACTCCCGATGATGACATGCTCTATATCCACTGGATCGATGTGTCGGAGTACGCCGCAGAGGACATCGATAGCGAAGTGACCAGCAACATGCGGCCGTGGATTCGGGAGATCAGCGGATGATTCCGTGGACACTGTTTCTCCTATCCCTGTTCTGCCTCGTATGTCTGGTACGGGTGCTACGCGGGCCGACGATTCTGGATCGGATTGCGGCGGCTGACGCCGTGGGGGTGATGATGACGGTGATCCTCGTGGTGCTGGGAGTGCATTACGAGCGGTCTATCTTCATCGATATCGCGATCGTCTATGCCCTGCTCCTCTTTGCGGATCTCATGGTGATCAGTAAGCACCTCGAGCAGAGCGGTGGAGATAGACTGTGACACCTCAGACGGTACTCCACGGGCTGAGTTCGCTCTTTTTGATAACCGGGCTGGTCTTCGCCGGCGCTATGGCTGTGGGTATGCTGCGTTTTCCCGATGCCTACACGCGGCTCCACGCGGGTACCAAGGGACTGACGATCGGTGCAGGGCTGCTGGTGCTGGGCGCGGTGTTTCGCGCCCCCGATGGGGGCATGGCGCTGCGCATGCTCATCGTTGCCGTCCTGCTGATGGCCACCAATCCGATCGCCTCACAGGCGATCGCCCGCGGGGCGTACCGTATCGAACAAGCTCGGCGTCACCTCGTTATAGACGAGTACGCCGAAGTTGCCGCCGGCGAAGCCGATACTCCTGGAGCCGACGATGACGCTGATTGAGGGCTCCTTCATCCTGGTACTGGTGGGAATTGTAATCACCGCCTTTGCCGCCGTGCGGATCAGGAACAGCCTCCACGCGGTGATTGTTCTGTCCGTCTTCGGGGTGTTGAGCACCGTGAAATTCGCGTACCTGCAAGCGGTGGATGTGGCTATGGCGGAGGCGGTAATTGGAGCTGGTTTCATGACCGCGCTGTTTGTGACGGCGATCGGTAAGACGCGGAGATCCAAATGAAGCGCACCGGGGGATTCCTCTCTGGAAGACGGACCCGCAGATGGATGGGGGCTATGCTCACCGCAGGTCTGTGCCTCCTCCTGGCCGGTGGACTCGGGATAGTTCTTATCCAATCAACGGATCTTCGCGCAGCGCCCATGGTCCAATACACCGCTCGGGATGTGGCGGAAACGGGAAGTATCAACGTGGTCACGGGGATTCTCATGGACTATCGCGGCTTTGATACGCTTGGCGAAGCGACAGTTATTCTGGCGTCCGTCGCCGCTACCGCGATGATACTGGGCACTCCCCGTAGGCCGCGATCCGACCGTGGATTGGGGATTCTGGCACGGCGCGCGCTCTCCGCTATGCTGCCCCTGTTCTTCGTGTTTCCCGTATACGTCATCCTCTTCGGGCACCTCTCACCGGGGGGCGGATTCCAGGGAGGTGTCAGCCTGGCGGTAGTGGTGATTCTGATCCATGTAACCTTTGGTCATCGGTTCGGTCAGAGCCGTTTGCCGCTGAAACTGCTTAGCACCGCGGAGTATGTGGCAGCACTGGCGTTCGGCGCAATCGGACTGCTCAGTATCGCCGCCGGCGGTGCCTATCTCTCCAATGTGCTCGTGAGCCAGATTCCCGGTGCCGGGCTGATACCGGTGTTGAACGTGGTGGTAGGGACCAAGGTGGCCGCTGGATTAAGCGTGATCTACCTGTATCTGTCGGGAGAGGACGTCCCATGATGCAGATCGCCGCCTATCTCACCGCCGCCGGAGTCTGTGCCGTGGGTCTGTGGGGTGTCCTGACCCAGCGCAACATGATCAAGATATGTATCTCGATCAGCATCATGGAGTCATCGATCGTTATGGCGCTGGTGGCCGCCGCCTACCAGCCCGGGGCTACCGCCCCGATTCTCGACCCCGAGCACTCGCATTACGTTGATCCGTTGCCCCACGCGCTGGCGCTGACGGCGATCGTCATCGGAGCTGGAGTATTGGCGATCGCCCTGGCCCTCACGGTCGCGATGTATCGCCATTACGGCACCACCGATCTGACGCGCATATTTCGCAGGACCCGGGAGGAGGAATGAGCCACCTTCCGATCCTGGCGATAATCGTTCCGCTCATTGGCGGTATTCTCATCGCGCTTACCGGCGTGATCCGTCCCCACGTCAGAGCGATCGTGGCGATAGTGGTGGCCGGGCTCCACGGAACAACATTGCTCCTGCTGGTTGTCCGTGTTTTTAACAACGGACCGCTTGAATACGCCCCCGGGGGCTGGCTACCACCGGTCGGCATTCAGCTCACGGTTGACGCCTTTTCGGCGTTCTTCCTCCTACTGCTGGCAGTGGGACACCCGGCGGCGGTACTCTTCCGACTCGCCACTGACGGCCGCTCCGGCTGGGAGGATAAATCCGCAACCCTGGGGGCGTGGTATTTTGCAGCCCTCGCCGGGATCGTCGTCACGGCAGACCTCTTCAATCTGTTCGTCTTTGTAGAACTTGCCACGGTGACCACGCTGGGACTGATCGCCCGCAAGGGACGGGAGAACAACACCGTAGCGGGATTCGTATATCTGATGCTGGCATCACTCAGTGGAGTGCTGCTGCTGGCAAGTATCCTGCTGATCTATCTCACCACCGGCACCGTCACCTCCGTACTGGTGGCGCAGCGCATCGCTACCATACCACCCCACATTCACGCGATCATTACCGGGGGCATGCTCATTTCCTTCGGCATCAAGTTCGGTATGGTTCCGCTCCACCTATGGCAGCCGCGGGCGTATCTGGGGGCCGGATCCACCGTCTCCGCAGTCTTCTCCGCCTTCGGCATGAAGATCTATCTGTACGCCCTCATACGACTGCTGTGGCTGCCCTTGCAAGCGCCGGAACTGCTGCCCCGCGTCTTCAACCTGCTTCTGGTGGCGGGAATGGTCAATATTGTGGTCGGCCATCTCGCCGCCCTCTTGGAGCGCAACCTGATCCGCATGCTGGCGTTCTCCAGCGTAGCCCACGTGGGCTATATCCTCCTGGGCGTGGCGGCGGCGGGACGGGCCGGCGCGCTGGGCAGCGTAGCCCTCGTAGCCACCCTCTTCCATATCGCGATGCACGCATTGGCCAAGGCTACCCTCCTGTGGTCGGGGCGTCTGTTCATTGCAGTGAGGCGGTCATCGCTGATCGCCTCACTGCAGGGGGTCGGCACCACTTCGGTGCCGGCGCTGCTGGCGTTTTCCTTAGGTGCTCTGTCGATCGTGGGGATTCCGCCTACCGGTGGATTTGCCTCAAAGTGGTATATCGCCCTGGCTAACTCGCTTCCGGCGGTGATCACTATCGCCGCGGGAACGGTGATCTCCCTCGTCTACTACGCGCGGTGCTTTGGTGTCCTATCCGGCGCGGAGCCTGTCGAGACTTCCACCACGGTCCACGCACCCGGCACAACCCCAGCCTCGGCCACAGCCGCCACATCCGCCGCGGCCGCCACACCCCTTACATTCGCGCCGGCGCCCACTCCCCAGTCGAACCATGGCCGCAGATTCCGCCCAGCCGTTGTACTGGTACTGCTGTTGGGGCTGGCCTCAATGGGTGCCGGCCCCGCGGAACAACTGATTCGGCGTGTTCTGCACACTGCCGCAGCCACCCTCATCTCCGCCGGAGCAACGCTATGAGCACGCTCTTTTCATGGCAGCTATCCCTTCCCACCGGGGTGGAACTGGTTATTCTCATGGGGTTCCTGCTCCTGGGCATCACCGCTATCGCCAATCTGATCATCTACCGCGATCACCGCAGCATCCTGCCGGCCACCGTCCATGTTGCCGGAGGCGTTCTGGCGATGGTGTCAGGAGACCTCATATCGCTACTGCTGGCGTGGGAGCTCCTTACCTTTTCGGCGTTCTTTCTGCTCCCCGCATCCCCGCATCCCTCCGGGAGCAGTGTCCGACTCCGCTATATTTCGATCCAAATTGTGGCGGCGGTTCTGTTCTTCGTAGCCGTAGTGGTGCACGTAGGGTTGACCGGCTCTTTTGCTGTAGCCCAGCTCCATCCGCAGGCGCAGCCGTTTATCGTCGGCGCCCTACTGATCAAAGCCGCGGTGTTTCCACTTCACTTCTGGCTGGTAGAGGCCTATCCGCGGGCAGCGCTTCATATCACCCCGCTGCTCTCCGTGTTTGCAACCAAGGTAGGCGTGATCTCAGCGGCGAGATTGCTGCAGTTCACGCCCGGCGGCGTCCCGCTTATCGGCTGGATCGGGGCGTGGTCTGCCGTAATCGGCGTCATCTTCGCGCTCCGCCAGCACAACGCCCGGCGCCTGTTGAGCTACCATATCGTCAGCCAGATCGGATACATGGTTGCCGCGATCGGCCTGGCCCCGGTGGTCATGGCAGACCCCGCGGTCATGGCGGAGCCTGCGCTCATGGCGGCCCCGGTGGTCATGGCAGGCCAGGCGCTCCCAGCGGCGGCGATGGGAACCGCCATAACCGCGGGACTCTTTCATCTGCTCACGCATACGTTTTACAAAGCGCTGCTGATTATGGTAGCCGCCTACGCCGCCGCGTGTGCCGGAGGCAATGAGGACCTCACCACCATGGGTGGGTTGCGCCTGCGGAAGCCGCTGCTCCTCCTCTTCGGTCTCATCGGAGCGGCCGCTATCTCCGGCGTCCCCTTCACCAGCGGCTATGCCAGTAAGTATCTCCTCAAGGAGGTGGTCGCGACCGAACCGGGAATCGCCGTACTGCTGGAGCTCGCTTCGGTGGGAACGGGGCTGTCCTTTATCAAATTTATCTATCTTATCTTCTGGGCCCCCGCGGTCGGGGCACCCGCGGCCACATACTCCGCAGCCGGAGCTCCCGCAGCCGTGCGCCCCACCGAAACGGAGGTCACCCGGCAGCCTCCCCGGTTCGCCCTGGTGCCCCTGACCATCGTTGCCGCAGTGACCGTACTCATGGGCGCCATCCCCGGACACATTCCCGGCATACCACAGACCACGTTCTTCACCTGGGAAGCGGTGCGCTCCGCGCTCAGACCCTTAGCGGGTTCGGTAGTGCTGTGGATCGTTCTCAAACGCCGCCTCACCACGCCCCGCGCCACCCCGGAACGAGCCCCGCTACGTATCCCACGCCTACCAGTGGCGCTCTTCCCCCGCCACGATCAGGATCCCCGCGTCCAACTCTACGTGGCACTGGTCGCACTGTTGGGAGTTGTGGCACTGCTGGTGCTCTCGTAGTCGAGCTATCGCCCGCGCAAAATCTCCAGCAGCTCCGCGGTCTCTTCCGCTTCCAGGATCCGCTTCCTGAGTTTTCGGTTCTTCAAGAGTCGCCCGATCTCACTCAAGAAGCGGATGTGCGGACCAACCTGGTCCGGCGGGGAGAGCGTCATCACAAAGATCCGGCTCGGAGTGCCGTCAACACTATCCAGACTAATCGGCGTACTGGTGACGCACACCGCCGCGATCATCTCCGCCACGGCAGCCGTCTTGGCGTGAGGTATCGCGATTCCGTGCTGCATACCAAAGGACGCCTTGTCCTCGTTGGCGTCGACATCCTGCCGGGCCAGCTCGCGGTTGGTGAGCTTTCCAGTCTGCGCAAGCAGGTCGAGCAGGAACTCGACAACCTCATCACGAGTCGTAGCAGGTACGCGCACCGCAACCAAGGATTCGTTCAAATCTGCAAAGAGCATGAGTCAGTATTATCTCGCTTTTTGCTGCGGTCAACCTTTCTACGCTTCGGATCGGCAGGCCGCACCGAGCAGGGAGCAGGCGGAGCAATTCTGGTGCAACCGGGGCGTCACTGCTATGCTCCCGCCATGAACGATACTCTGGCCGTGGTAATCTGGTGGATCAAGCGCGATCTGCGCGTCGGCGACAACGAGGCACTCCGCCACGCCGCCGATGACGCCGCTCACCGCGGGGCGTCACTGCTTCCGCTGTTCGTCTGGGATGAGGCGCTCATCGCCGCCCCCGACACCTCGACGCACCACCTCCGTGCCATCGATTCCTCCCTCCACCATCTCAATATCGAACTGACGTTCCGCGGTGCTCCCGTGCTCACTACCACCGGGCGCCTCCCGGATCGATTGGGTGACCTGGGCACGATCCTCGGCACAGCGATCCACCCCGTGGCGATCTGGGCGCACGAGGAGACCAGCCTGGACGCCGGCTACCGGCGGGACGAGGCGGTCCGCGCCTGGGCCGCCGCCGCGGGCATTCCGCTCCACGAGGTACCACGCAACGGCGTCGTGCGGCGGTTGGGCTCCCGGGATCGGCGGATCGCGATCGTGGAGCGGCGCCTCAAGAGCACGCCCCTGGCGCCTCCCGAAACGCTTCCCATGGCGGAGGAGCTCCGCCGCCGGGTAGCGGCGGCGGCCTTGGTCGACTATCGCACCTTGGGCGTCCCCGCCCCCGGTTCCTGTCTGGGGCCGACGCACACCCCGCCCCCCAATGACACCCTGTTTGGCGAGCTCCCGGGAGCGGCGGTGTTCCGCGGGGGTGGGCGGGCGCTGCAGCGGGTGGATGAAGCCGCCGCCGCTACCGTCCTCTCCAGCTTCCTCAGACACCGAGGCCACGCCTATTCCGGGGGCATGTCCAGTCCCGTCACCGCCCCGGCGACCGCCTCGCGCCTCTCTGTACACCTCGCCTGGGGCACGATCTCGTTACGACACGTGTTTTGGGAACTCTCCCGGAGAACGGCCGAACTCAAAGGATTGGACAGCCGTACCACCGTGGGTCAGGATGCCGACGGCGCCCCGATCACCGCCGGACGGTGGCGCAAGAGCCTGCGCGCCATGGAGAGCCGGCTCTACTGGCACGACCACTTCATCCAACGCCTAGAGGATGAGCCGGAAACGGAGTTCTATCCGATTAACCGCGCCTTCGGCGAGCTGGAAACCAACGGCTTTCTCCCCAGTCCCGCGGAGGAGTACCAGCGCCGGCTCCAGTCGTGGCTTAATGGCACCACCGGCTATCCCCTGGTGGACGCATCGATTCGCGGACTGCGCACCAGTGGGTACCTGCCGTTTCGCATGCGTGCGATGATCGTCTCCTTTGCGGTGCACGTCCTCCGCCTGTGGTGGCGGGATATCCTCTATCCCATGGCCCAGTGGATGGCCGACTACGTCCCCGGCATCCACCTCAGCCAGCTTCAGATGCAGGCCGCCCTCACCGGCATCAACACGATCCGGGTGTACAATCCCACCAAACAACTCACGGACCACGACCGGGAGGCGCGCTTCGTCCGCGCCATGGTGCCGGAGCTTCGCCACCGGGACCCCGCCGAAATACGGGCGCTCCCCGACCTGCGCCTCCCGCCCTATCCACCGCCGGTGGTGGACTACAAAACCGAGTCGGCCCTGGCCAAACGGCACCTCTACGGAATCAAGAACAGCAGCGCCGGTCGCGCCGCCGCCCAGCTCGTCCTCGACCGTCATGGATCACGGAAGCGCGGCGGGAGCGGGTAAAAAGTCGACAACGCGGCTGCAAAATTTTTGTTGCACGCGCGTGCAAGGCATGCTATCGTTCCTGTATGGGCCATGCACCCGCGTGCATAGTCGGAAGTTGTCGCGTATGAGGGGGCGAAGCAGTGAGTGATGTCGCTATCCGTAGCGCCGCTATTTCTCACGATTTTGGACCTGTCCGGGTATTGTTCGACGTAGATATCGCCTTCGAACGAGCAGAGGTTCATGCGGTAATTGGTGAGAATGGCGCCGGCAAGTCGACCTTAATGAAGATCCTCGCCGGGTATCTAACCCCGTCGGAGGGGACTATCCTGGTAGACGAGAAGCCGGTGCACTTGAAAAGTGGCAACGACGGCGAGGACCTGGGGGTGGTTCTGATCCACCAGGAGTTCAATCTCGTACCCCATCTTACGGTTGCCGAGAATATCTTCCTGGGCAAAGAGGAGCTGAAGGGGCCCTTTCTCAACAAGCAGCGCATGAACGAGGAAAGTCGAGAGGTTCTGCGTCGGCTCCACACCGATATCGCTCCAGATCGACCGCTCTACACACTCTCCATGGCGCAATGGCAGATGGTGGAAATCGCGAAAGCGCTCTCCCGCCAAGCCCACATCCTGATCATGGATGAGCCCACAGCGGTTCTGACTCCTAACGAAACGGAAATTCTCTTCGAGCAGATCCGGAACCTCCAGAACTCAGGGGTAACCGTCCTGTACATCTCGCACAAGCTCGATGAAGTCAAACAGATCTCCGACCGCGTCACCGTACTCCGGGATGGGCAGCTCATCGAAACGCGTGCAACGCAAGACACGTCGGAACAGATGATGGCCAATCTCATGGTGGGACGCAAGATCCAGGATATGTATCCGCCGAAGGTGCTATCCCCTGAAGCAGCTCCGGTGCTATCCGTGCGGGGCCTGAGCGTTCCAGGGTGGGCGGAGGATGTCTCCTTTGATCTGCACCGGGGTGAGATTCTCGGTTTTGCAGGGCTGGTGGGCGCGGGCCGAACGGAAATCATGGAAGCGATTATTAGTGTACGGGATCGCTCCGGCGGCGAGATCTGGGTAAACGGGAGCAAGCAGAACATTCGTTCGTACCAGGATGCTGCCAAATTGGGGATCGTATACCTCAGTGAAGATCGCAAGGGAAAAGGGGTCATCACATCCTTCGGTTCGGTCCCAAATTTAACCCTCATGTCCTTGAGACAGTTCTCCCATCCCTTGCTGGACCAGCGACAGGAGCAGAAGACGTTCACCGAAGAAGCGCGGCGGTTCGAGATTAAGTACAACGACCCGTATGCTGCGGTCGCAACCCTAAGTGGCGGGAATCAGCAGAAGCTCGCCCTCGCCAAGATTATGCAGATCCAGCCGCACATCATCATTCTCGACGAACCAACCCGCGGAATAGACATCGGCACCAAGCGGGAGATCTACTTCCTGATATCCCGCCTCGCCGAGGCGGGAAACGCCTGCATCATGATCTCCTCAGAGCTCCCGGAGGTGATCGGCGTGGCCCACCGCGTCGTGGTGATGCGGTCCGGAACGGTCACTGGAATACTCGACCACGATGAGCTTACTGAACGAGAAATCGTCCACTATGCCACCGGCGTAAAACAGAAAGGAGATACTAACCGTGACACAGAGCGGTAACGTTATGAAAACGGTCATTTCCGCCTTGGGGCGAGCCGTCCGTGCCCGGGCGGCGGGTCCCCTTATCGGTTTGATTGCTTTGTCCATCTTGGGGGCGGTGCTCAATCCTCGCTTCGCCTCACCGCAGAACATTCTTAACGTTCTCACCCGCAGTTCGTTTATCGGCATCATCGCGATTGGTACAACCTTCGTGATCACTGCCGGGGGACTGGATTTATCGGTTGGATCGATGGCGGCGTTTCTCTCGGGCATCATGATCATTATCATGAACCAGGCCCTCACCGCGTTCGATTCGGTTCTGATCGTAATCCTGGCGGGCATGGCGTCGGCGGTTGTACTGGGAATTGCCGCAGGCTTGCTAAACGGCATCACGGTGACCAAGGGCGGCATCGAGCCGTTCATCGTCACCCTGGGAACGATGGGGATCTTTCGCTCCCTGGTGGTCTATTTGGCCGACGGCGGCACGATATCCCTGGATCTATCCCTTCGGTCGGCGTATCGCTCAGTCTACTATGGTCAGTTTCTCGCCATCCCAATCCCCGTATGGGTGCTGGCCGTGTCGGCGATCGTGGGCGCCGTAGTTCTCCACAAGACCAGATTTGGTAGATACTGCGCGGCGATCGGATCAAACGAGAACGTGGCGCGGTACTCGGCAATTAACGTCACCCGAATCAAGCTCATCACCTACGCGCTGCAAGGTCTCATGGTGGCGATTGCAACCCTCATCTACGTACCGCGTCTCGGATCCGCTTCGGGGACTACCGGCCTGCTGTGGGAGCTGGAGGCGATCGCCGCGGTCATAATCGGAGGCACCTTGCTAAAAGGCGGAGTGGGTCGCATCGGTGGAACGATCATCGGTGCAATCATGCTCAGCACAATCGGGAACATTCTCAACCTCACCGGCGCTATCAGTTCCTATCTCAATGGAGCAGTGCAAGGGGCGTTGATCATCATCGCGGTGCTGTTGCAGCGCGGAAACACGTCCGGGTTCTCCGGCCACGCCAAATAGGGCAAGGAGGTGAGTTGCATGAAGACATGAGTGTTGAAGGTCCGCTTCCTAAACGTACATCCCAAATTCAAAGGAGTTCAATATGCGTAAATTATGGTTGCTGATGGTAGTTGTTGCCGTAGCGTTCATGGCATGTGCCGAGTCCGGTACCGAAGAGGTCGCTGAGGAGGCGCCTCAGTCCGAATCTAGCGATGCGGAACCGCTGGTTGTAGGAGTCTCTATCCCGGCGGCTACCCACGGATGGACCGGTGGCGTGAACTATCACGCGCAGCGTACCGTTGACATTCTCAGCGAGAAGTATTCCAACGTCGAATTTCAGCTGGTCACGGCGGGCGACGCCGGAGAACAGGCAAACGACTTGGAAGACCTGGTTCAGATTCACCAGATAGATGCCCTGGTAATCCTGCCGTTTGAATCCGACCCGCTGACCGATCCGGTACGGGCCGTGAAAGACCAAGGGCCCTTCATAACTGTAGTTGACCGAGGTCTCACGGACGAGGGAATCGATGATCTCTACGTGGCAGGCAACAACCCGGAACTGGGTCGCGTCTCAGCGGAGTACATCATTGAGCAGCTAAATGGATCGGGAGACATCGTCGTCCTCCGAGGAATTCCCACGGTGATCGATGACCAGCGTTTCGACGCCTTCATGGCAGAGATCGAGGACACTGACATTGAAGTCCTGGACTGGGAGTATGCAAACTGGAATCGCGATGACGGATATGAAGTCATGCAGGACTTCCTGTCACGGTTTGATTCCATCGATGCGGTCTGGGCCCAAGACGACGACATCGCGGTGGGTGTGATCTCAGCCCTTGAAGAGGTAGACCGCCAGGACGAAATGTTTGTCGTGGGCGGTGCGGGAATGAAAGAGATGATTGCCCGCGTCATGGAAGGGGACGACTTAGTTCCCGTAGATGTCCTGTATCCGCCGGCGATGATATCTACCGCTATAGAGCTCACGGTCTCCGGCTTGGTCAATAACGCCCCAATAGAAGGCGAGTACATTCTTGGAGCGCCTCTCGTTACCCAGGAGAACGCCGAGCAGTACTATTTCCCGGATTCACCCTTCTAAGCGAGTTCGGATTCGAAGAATTGCGACCGTGGAGCCGTTCGCACGGTTCCACGGTCCCGTCTATACAGCGATAAGGAGCATACAATGGGACGACCTGTCACACTTTTCACCGGTCAATGGGCTGACCTGCCGATCAAAGAACTTGCGCCCTTAGCCAAGAAGATGGGATACGACGGCTTGGAACTCGCCTGCTGGGGCGACCATTTCGAAATCGATAAGGCGCTGGAAAGCGACCGGTATATCAATGAACGCAAGCGGATTCTCGAGGAGAACGGCTTAGAGGTGTACTGCGTTGGCAACCATCTCGGGGGCCAGGCGGTATGCGACCTGATCGACGAGCGACATAAGGCTACCTTGCCGCCCTACGTTTGGGGCGACGGTGATCCCGAGGGTGTTCGTCGGCGAGCCGCCGAATTCATGCAGAATACCGCCCGCGCCGCCGCTCAGCTGGGAGTTAAGGTGGTATCCGGTTTCACCGGCAGCAGCATCTGGGGCAAGTTCTATTTCTTTCCCCCTACCCCGGAAACGGTTGTGGAGGAGGGATTTAAGGACTTCGCCGACAGATGGAATCCCATTCTCGACGTCTTCGATGAAGTCGGCGTGAAGTTCGGTCTTGAAGTACATCCGTCGGAAATAGCCTACGATATCTACTCCGCCGAACGCGCGCTCTCCGTCCTCGACAATCGCTCCGCGTTCGGGTTCAATTTTGACCCGAGCCACCTGCACTGGCAGTTTGTCGATCCGGTACGCTTCCTGGATCGCTTCGCCGATCGCATCTACCACGTGCACATGAAGGATGCAGCGCGAACGCTCGACGGCACCTCCGGCATCCTCTCCTCGCACCTCCCCTTTGGGGACCACCGGCGCGGGTGGGATTTTCGGTCGATAGGTCGTGGCGATATAGACTTTCAGTCAATCATTCGCACCCTCAATCGCATCGGATATGATGGGCCGCTTTCGGTGGAGTGGGAAGATTCTGGAATGGAACGCGTCCATGGAGGCACGGAATCGGCAGAGTTTACTAGACGAGTCGACTTCAAGCCTTCACAGCAGGCGTTTGACGCCGCGTTCGAGAAGAGCTAAGGAGGAATCTAATGGCTGATCCGAAGGCGAAGCTAAAACTTGGAATGGTGGGAGGCGGCAGAGACGCCTTCATCGGCGCAGTGCACCGCAGTGCAGCTCGGCTGGACGGCGAGTTTGAACTGGTGGCGGGCGCGTTCTCGTCCACTCCAGAGAAGGCGATCGAGTCCGGCCGAGAATTGGGCGTTGCAGACGATCGCAACTATCGATCCTGGGAAGAGATGCTGGAGCACGAGCGAAACCTTCCCGAAGGCGAGCGGATCGATGCCGTTTCTGTGGTGACCCCGAATCATATGCACTATCCCGTGGCCAAGGCGTTTGTTGACGCCGGTTTCAACGTAGTCTGTGACAAACCGCTTGTCCACACCTCGGAGCAGGCGGACGAACTGGTGGCCTTGGTGCGCAAGCGCGATGTGGTGTTTGGGGTTACCTACAACTACACCGGGTATCCCATGGTCCGCCAAGCTCGCGATATGGTTCGTCGAGGCATGGTGGGTGATATTCGCAAGGTGGTCGTGGAATACAACCAGGACTGGCTCGCCAACCGCGCCGAGGCGGACGGTCTGAAGCAGGCTGAGTGGCGGACCGATCCGGCCCGCTCCGGAATTGCCGGGGCGGTGGGCGATATTGGATCGCACGCGGAAAACCTGGTATCGACTATTACCGGTCTCAAACTGTCTCATATGTGCGCCGATATCACCACGTTCGTAAAAGGACGCCAGCTGGACGACGACGCCAACCTGTTGCTTCGGTTCACCTCGGGCGCCAAAGGCGTGCTCTTTGCCTCGCAGATCTCTGCCGGTGAAGAGAATGATCTGCGCATCCGTATCTTCGGAACCAAGGCGGGACTCACCTGGTTTCAGGAGAACCCCAACTACCTGTACTACAAACCAATTGGTCAACCGGAGCAGGTCTACAAGCGGGGCCAGGGGTACCTCTGCGAGGAAGCACAGGCGGTGCAGCGGATTCCCCCGGGCCACCCGGAGGCGTTCTTCGAGGCGTTTGCCAATATCTATCGGGCAGTAGCGGTGACGATCCGCGCCCGTAAGGAAGGACGAGAGCCATCACCGGCGGAGTCCGACTTTCCGTCGGTGGAGGCGGGGGCGCAGGGCGTGCACTTCATTGAGTCGGTGATCGCTTCCGCGAAAACCAACGAAAAATGGTACGCAGTGACGTAGGATAGGGTGCGCGCCGAGCGTCTTCGGTCGGGTGGCGTTTGCCACGGTTGTTCGGGACAAGTATTATTGGTAACTAATCAGCCATGGATAACGCAAAACCCACCCGGGCCGACGTCGCTCGACTGGCTGGGGTGGCCGAATCGACAGTTTCCCGCGCGCTCAACGATTCCGCCCTGATCTCTCCCGCAGTCAGGGCTCGAGTAAAGCAGGTGGCCCAGGAATTGGGCTACGCCCCAAACCGGCAAGCGGCGATGTTCGCCAAGAACCGCACGGGAACGGTGGGCATGGTGGTACCCCGATACACATCGTTCCCCCCCTTCTCCCGGGCCTATTTCCCCACGGTACTGAACGGTGCCGTGGTGGCGGGTGAGTCCCGGGGCTACTTCGTCACGATCGTTCTTGACCACCGCGATACTACCGCCAAGACGCTGGCGCGCCTCGTTCTCGAGAAATCAGTAGATGGACTGTTGTTTACCGTAAGCCCCGCTGAGTACGCCCGCTATGCGTATCTTGCCGAACAAGACATTCCGTTCGTCCTGATAAACAACTACCACGAGAATATGTCGAGCGTAGATGCCTGGCCGGAAGCCGGTATGCGCCACGCGTTTCAACACGTCTATGATCTGGGGCATCGGCGCATCGGGTATATCACGGGAGACACCACGTTTAAGAACGGGCAGGATCGGCTTGACGTCTTTACCCGGCTCTGTGCTGAGTATCGCGTGGAGTCTTCCATCGTACCCGGCGACTTCTCCAGAACCAGTGGCCGCCGCGGAGCCGAGCATCTGCTGCAGCAGCCTACCCCCCCCACGGTCATCCTTACCGCCTCCGATCGCGCCGCGATTGGGGTGCTCAGTTACTGCGAAGACAGGGGTATCCGGGTTCCCACCGATGTCAGCGTGATCGGCTACGACAACCTGCACACCGCGGAAGACACCTCGCCACCCCTCACTACGGTTGCCAATCCGATCGAACAGAGCGGCTACGTTGGAATGCAAACCCTTATCGACCTCTTGGAAGGTCGGCAGCAGGGCCCGGTTTACCATTGGCTCGACACGAGTTTGAAAGTACGAGACTCAACCGCTCCGGTCCCAGAGGGTATACACTGACGTTGGACGACACCCATGATGCACATAGAACCGATACGATTAGTGGTAGCCGGAACCGGTGCGATGGCACGGTACCACGTACAACGCTTTATGAGCTTCCCCGGGGTCACTGTTGTCGGATGTTATGATCGGTGCCAACAACAGGCCCTGGATTTCTCCCGGGAACTGGGGATTCGGTATGCTACCTCAGATCTTGCATCCCTTCTGCGGAATCATCCCGTTGATGGGGTCTGCGCTGCCGTGGCAGATTCTGAACACTACCGTGTAACCGATACCGCTATTCGCCATCAGACCGCGGTATTCCTCGAAAAGCCCTTTACCACCACCGTGGCTGAGGCCCAACGACTCGTTGCCCTGCAACACGAGTACCAGGTGCCGGTTATGGTCAATTTCTCCAAGCTCAACTACCCCACCATCTGGGGTCTGCTCCACGCCAGTGACAATGGCATGGCGGGAACACCTGAGCATGTGGACCTGGCGTATCTCCAAAGCTGGCTGATTTCCACCGTCTGGGGCGAATGGTGGCATAATCCGCGCTGGTTGTGGCGCATCAGCTCGAGTCATGGAGGAGGCGGCGCGCTGCGAGATTTGGGGTCACACCTGGTCTACCTTGCGCTACGTATCGGGGGGCCCATCACCTCCAGCGATGTCGCTACCCAACGGAGGGCAGATCGGTCCGCTGCCTCGGCATCTGACTTCTCCTGTGATCTCAACGACACCTTCTCGATTCACCTCACCCACACTAACGGCCTGCACACGACGGTTCACGGCTCATACGCCGAACCAGGTCACGCCAATACTGTGCGCGCATCACTCATCGGGAATCGATGTGTCTTGCTGGCAGACACCCACGCAGACCCAACCAGAGTAGAGGTAACCAACCGCTACGCCACCCCTCCCGCACCCCGCTCCCTGCGCTTCAAGAAGGTGTACTCAACCTACCACGCCTTTCTCGAAGGCTTACGAACCTCGCGGCGCTGGGACGCTTTCACCCCATCCGCCGAGCAGGCCCTTCGTGTCCAGGAGGTTCTGGATGCCGAACCCGTGACCTGAAACGAGCATTGGAGGCTACAGTGCTCGCAACTCCTTAAGAGCACAGACGACTGGAGAGGTTACGTCTGTCATCTCCGTGAAGCCGGACAGACTGGGGCGAGAGGCACGTTCACGCAGCAACATATGCTTGTGCAAAGACCGGCAAGCTTCGTCATAGGGGATACCGGCCAGGTGGGAGACGATTCGAGAGCCTCGATCTATCAGCTTTTTGTTGGTCGGGTCCACTTGAATCATCCAGTTGCCTTCGATACGGCCCAAAACTGCCATCGATCCGGTAGAGATGGTGTTAAAAATGAGCTTGATCGCCAGATGGTGAAACAGATCAACTTCAGACGGAGGCAGTATAGGATCGAGACGAAAATCCGGGATATCACGGTGTTGGTCGATTGCCTGCTCATCGATACGCTCATCTACATTCTGAGCGTTGGAGGCGATTACGAGTCGATAGCGTGGCGTACCTTCCGGGACCGCCACCCGAGGCGGAACGGGATGAGAGTGTGCGTTGGAGCTGTCGACGACGACCACCTCGATCGCGGCCGATCCCGGTGAAGTCCATCTACTGTAGTCATCTTCACATCCGATGAGATACCGGTGAATCTCATCCAAAGACAGATCAGGGGCATGACGCTGCAGCCCTGCGGGAGCATTCATTTCCTCGTAATCTGTAATGTTCCAGCTCAGTCCCCGTGGTTTGCGCTTAAGCATCGTATGCCACGCCTCCGGCGTTGAGCGGAACGGATCTTTAGCAAACGCCCAGGACACTGGAGAGGCGGTATCGTCTCCAGGTCGGAACGGCGGCAACATGAACGTGGGAGTACGCTCGGTTGTATCGCTGAAGATATCTAAGAGAAATCGGTCGGCCAAATAGGTAATGCGTCCACCACCACGATATGTATCGGCTTCCAAACGGGCAAGCCGGGCCAGAGTGTCCAGGTTGTCAGGGGACGAGATGGAATCCAGCAGACGCACAAACGCGTCCACCCGCGATAATCGAGACCCCGGGCTTGAGCCCGCTACGGTCCGTTTACCCTCAAGCGTGAGAATCGCTTCTTCGATCGCGATGCCAAGAACGAGCATTTCGATCGTGGTCGCTTGCATCCGGGTACTCCCCGTAAGAGCCATCGCTCCAGTAAAAAGATCCAAAACTGTCACAGAGGGGTGAGAAATGAGCTCACGGGATCGGGAAATCTGATCAACAAGGATCTCCGTGGGGTTGTTGTATACGAAGAACACCTCGCACTCCCGACGAAGAGCCTCCCACGCCGTCCCAATCACCGAAGAGGTCTCGCCGCCTTCAGAGATCGCGATCAGCACGTCTCCGGCGGTAAGTCCGGCGTCTGCCACTTGACGGGCACCGAACGCTTGAAAGTCTTCGAAGTTCTCTACGGATCGGATCAGCGCGCGGTCACCACCAGTCATAATACTGTAGGATAAGTCCGCGATATCTTCCCGGCCGCGACGATTCCAGGCACTTCGCCACATCTCTTCCAGCATGATCGCCAGCCGTCCGGTGCTTCCGCACCCGGAAAAG
>CAYQRW010000028.1:0-21516 GCA_964419735.1 uncultured Spirochaeta sp. | reverse complement strand
ACAACTCCCAGAAACGGTTGTCCATCCACTCATGCTCGGGCTTCTCGGTGTCCCAGTACCACATCCCATCCAACGATCCTTCCCGCAAAAACGTAAAGATCTCTGAGTCGCGCTGGATGAGTTCGAACAGCTCATTCTCCAAATAGTGAGCGTCGGTTTTCGCGGTACGGAAGGGCGTACCATAGTGTAACCGACGAGAGACGGAGACGATCGCTTCCAACTCTCCCCTGGTGTCTACGATTGGGTAATTGGAAATCGAAACGGTAAACACCTTCCCGTCGGCAGGCTCAATCAGCTGCTCGCCGGTCCACTGGGCATGATCGGCAATGGCGCACAACGGATTGTGTACACGCGCGTTGTCGCTGTTGCGACCGCAAGGAATGACATTGCTAATTGACGTGCCCACTGCAGAGTCAGGCGGGAACTGATACAGGCCGGCAGCGGCGCTGTTGTGATAGGTGATGATGCCGGTACTATCCGTGACGATAACCGCATCCTGAATGGCCTCAATGATTCTATGCTGTACGGAAGATCTTGACTCGGTGGTCTTGTAGTCCGTTATGTCGGTGATATAGCCATGCCAAAGCACACTCCCGTCTGCAAGCTGCTCCGGTTTGGCTCGCCCCCGCAGCCAGCGCTCTCCCCGGGACGGCAGAATCACGCGGTAATCATCTTCCCAATCCTCCAGCGTTTCATACGAACGAGTGATCGAGGCAACGACCGCATCAAAGTCATCGGGATGTATTCTCTGGAATGCCGGTGTGGCATCTTCTCTAACCTCTTCCGGAGTGACTTCATAGACGAGCCAGATATTCCGCGAGGCCATAGGAAAACAACTGCTGCCGTCAGGGAAGAACCGAAACTGGTAGATCGCCCCTGGTACTTGTTCGAAGAGGTTCGCTTGGAGCGATTCCGACTCGACGATCTTCTGATGAGCCTCCCATAGCTGGAATGCCATGCGTATTGATGCCAGCAATATTGGATCTTCGGTCGTTTTCTGAACATACCCGTAGGAAGTAATCTTCTCCGTGCGAGCAACTATCTCAGGCTCAGCGTGGGAAGAAAGAAACACTATTGGCACGTTGTGGTCCTCGAGAATCCGGTGTGCTGTCTCGGTACCATCGATCCCGTGACCAAGGTCAATATCCATAAGGATAAGATCGGGGATCGGCGAGTCGGTGAAACGTTCCAGTGCCTGCTCACCACTATGGGCAACACCTACATCGTAGCCGGCAGATTCCAGCATTCGGCGTTTAGCCAGGGCGATTAGAGGTTCATCCTCTACAAGGAGAATACGTTTCTTTTTTACATCAGGCATTCAGAGGCCCCACCCATATGCTGTCTTTTGCATGGAGTGTCGTTCATGAATCATGTGGCGTCAAGTATGGAGTCGGTGGGGGCATCCGGCGGGTATGTGGTTGCCTACTTCCGTCTCTTCTCCTCGTACATCGCCGTATCGGCGTTCTGCATGAGCGTTTCCAGGTCGTCGGCATCGTCGGGATAGAAACTGCACCCGCCGCTCACCGTGATGGGGATGATCCGCCCACCGATAGACAGGGGAGTATTGAGTTTTGCGATCAATCGGACCGCGATTTCCGTGATTTCATCTTTTGAGGATACGTCGGCAAGAGCAACTAGGAACTCATCGCCGCCCATGCGCGCTTTCAGGTCCTTTTCTTTGAGGTGATTTGTCATTTTGGCGGCGATGCTTTTCAGTACGGCGTCGCCGGTGTCGTGTCCGTAGCTGTCATTTATTTCTTTGAACTTGTCGACATCAATGAACACCACGCCGATGTTGCTACCATCGGCATGAGCCCGATTTTTCAATCTGTCGAAGGACTCCTCGAAATGCTTTCTGTTCGCCAGTCCCGTGAGTCGATCGTGGTGCGCCTGATACTCGAACTTTCTTAGCAGATACACGACGACAGCGATAAATGTGCTAAGTAAGAGAGATATCGAGATGATGTTGATCACAAACAGATATCGATGGTCCGCGATCTCTCGCTGCTGTACCTGATCGTTGTAGACGATACCGACCACGTAAGAGTTCCATCCCTGCTCGTTGTCCTGATCACTGACCAATGCGGGGAAAAGCGATAGCTCTGCTGCGTACCCTCGATACTGCGGGTGCTCCGCTGCATGCTATTGTTGATGATCGCTTGTCTGGCCAGTTCTTCTTCAAACTCGGGTACGTCCGGGTTCAAATACGGCCGCTTGCTGTTTCTCAGTTTCGCGACTCCGAGTCGCAACGGCTCGACACTGTAGAATCCAATGTCTTCAACAACCTCGTATTCCTCGGTCAAGGATGTGGCATCTCTGAAGAGATTCAAACTCTGAAAGGAGGGGTACCGCTCGTCAATACTGACGCTGAGCTCAAAGAGATACCGATTGTCCGGACTGGGCATGTAACTGTACTTCTTGATCTCACCCGCTTGGGTTGAAAGGTCGAGTCTATCGACTTCGAATTGATCGCCCGCCATTCTTTCCCGCAGGATGGTGGCGAAACTGCCGAACTTGGAGAAGTCGAGTCCGAGGTCTTCCTCATAGGTTGTTCGTATTATTTGGAGATTCTCATCGACGATATAGATGTCATACCCCGGGAACCGCTCCTGCAGTTCGAGGAGATCCCACTCCATGACATCAGGATTCCTCCGGTATTCCGCTACCATTTCCTGGGAGTACTCCCGCATCTCCTGATTCAACTGCTGTTCGGCAATCGCATACGCATCGTCAATGTAGGTCACCGTTTGGAGGATGTTCTTCTCCACGAGCTGTTGCTGGTTGCGGTACTTCTCTTCTATTACTTCGCGGGTATCCGTGTACTGGGTCGAAACCGCAAAAATCATTATCAGAGCAATAGCGACGATTATGATGTACTTGCCTTTGCTCATTAGTTCTTCCAACCCGTGCTTCTCCATAGCTCCACAGACAGCATCACCCCGCCAGAACCGGGGTGGCTAAAGGGATGCGTGTGTGTGTCGTAGACGTGTATGGTTGCGAGTCTATCTTATCGAATTATGATCTGCCTACCGGATTATGTGTCTCACGCGGCCCGGACGACAGACCTGGCCCACATGAGTATCCGCTGCGCGAGCTCATGGGCATCGTCCAGATCATCCGGTTCGTACACGATCGATCCCTCTTCATATCGACGGACACCGGCAAAGTCATTGAACTGAGTGATTTCGTAGCCGGCCTCCGGCTGCACGTCATCCGGAAGCTTAGCGAGTAATACTCCGAGATCATGGACCAGGGGAACCGGCTGTGTGAGGTGACACAACACGGCCTTGAGCGCTTTCTCCATCGCTTGCTGGTAGAGAAAGAACACGTTTTCTGGTCGTATTCTCCCCCCGGCAAATCCCTCAGCCGTAAATTCCGCGGTGCGAAAATCGCCTTCGGCAATGTCCAGGAGGGTATACGCGTACTGTGGCTCGAAGCGCCGTTCCTGTTGCTTGGGACTCACCGTCTTTCCTCCGGATACAGCTTCTGCCCTTCCTGCGAGATAATCATCGGCAGGCCTCCAATGGTCTTACGCGTGTGGAAGTCCTGGTCACGAAACCAGACGAGATCGTGGGGCCATTCGTCCAGCCGTGGGGTGCGTGCCAGCGCCGATTGGGCGGCTCGAATTGCCGCCTCATCAGGGAACAGTAGGGCCAGATCAACATCCGATGCCTCGGTCATATCGCCCGTAGCGGCCGATCCAAACACCCACACTTCACTCGGTATGCACGCTGAGAGAATCCATTCCAGTTTTCGCTTCACGATAGCCGCCACATCATCCTCAGCAATCCGTGCCGGCAGAAACAGTCCCATAACGTGATTGTACCACCCCAACCCTATGTGCGGAATACGAGAAACCCGGCTGGCGGCCGCCGCCGAACGGTTAGGGGAGCGGGCAACGCAGAACCCGACAGTTCGATCTGATGACCGATCCGGGGTTCCCGGCATGTCGCGCTACGTCTGCATCTGATCGCGGATGGCGCGGCCTAAGAGCAAGCCGAAGAGTTCCATGTCCGCGGAGGTTTCGAGGAAGGGGCTCGCGCCGGCGTCTTTTTCGATTTGGACGCCGTTGGAGTAGATTTCGAAGTCGAGGATGCGGTTGAGGCGGATGTTTTTGTTCTTGCGGCGGCCCATGAAGATGATCCGTTTGTTGGTGAGAAAGAGGGTGCCGTCGTCGAGGTGTTTGAGGACGTCCTCGGAGACGCGCTGCACGCCGAGACTGCCAGCCCGCCAGTAGACGCCTTTCATGATTTTGATGCGCATGGTGGGGCCACCGTAGTTGAAGCGGCGGGTAACTTGTTTGAGCTCGTGCCAGGCGGCGTCGCAGCGATAGAAACAGCGCTCTCCGCGAAACAGGTTGATCCCGGCGTCGATCTGCGGGACGTCCCCGTTTTCGATCTGCCAGAAGAGGCGGTAGCGATCCAAGGTGCGCTGGGTGGCGGAATCCATGGTTGTGGATACGCGAAGGTTCCGGGAGAGGAGGCGCAGTTCTTCATCTTCCTCGGGCGAGAGCTGTTGATCCGCGATCGCGCCGTCGAGAAACCGTTGAATTCGGTCTCCCGCGACTTCGCCGTAGATGCGGTTGGCTACCTGCTCCGGCAGGGCGATGGCGTCGGCGAGTTCATCGAGCGCTTCCTGTTGGTCCGGTGAGAGTTCCCCATTGGAGACGGCGGTTTCCGCCCGGCGGCGGAAGATGGGCGCCACCTTCTCCTCGCGAATTTGTTGCGCCTGGGCGTGGGGAATCCCCAAGAGGTCACGAAGTCGGGTAAGATTCTCCCGTTCTTGCTCGGTAAGGCGTTGGTCCGCCAGATAGGCGGTGAGCACGTCCGCGAAGAGCTGTTGTCGGCCATCAAGAGCGGTGTCAGTGAGGTGGCACCGGTACTTGGTTTCCAGTCCCACGATATGGTCCGCAGATATGGCATGGAGGTCATGGGAGGCGATCATGTTGCGAAACTCAACGAGGAGATTGGGCCGGTACGGGCGCCCAAACATGCGATGGAACAGGGAAGGTTTCTGGAGTGGCTGTTTTTGAAATTGCATAGTTTTCCGCTATGAGTTGGTTTTGTGCCGCAGGCGCGGGCATTGGTGCAAGCATAGCCTGATTCAGCGGTTTTTTGAAGGGCTGGGGCGTGGCACCAGCACAAAGTTGCCCACATGCGTCTTCTTCAGAAACTCCTCCTGCGCGGCGGCGATCTCCTGTAGATCGAACACGTTTGCCACTAGGGGGCGTATTTCACCCTGCTCAATGTAGCTGATGATGTTTGGAAAGACCGGCTCATCCCAGGCGGTGCACCCGATGAGGGTCAGGTCTTTCAGGTAGAAGTCTCGCATATCCATGGTGGTTATCGGCCCTGCAATCGCACCGGAGGATGCATATCGGCCGCCGCGGACCATCAATTTCAACAAGTGTCCAAACTGATCGCCGGCGACGTTGTCGATCACCACGTCTATTGACGAGTCCGGGAGTGCGCGAGTGAGGTCTGCCCCACGCGGGATCACGTGGTCGGCTCCCAGTGCTTGCACCCCATCCAGTTTGCTCTTGCCCGCGATCGCGGTGACGTGTGCGCCGCGGCGTTTTGCCAGTTGCACCACCGCTGACCCAACGCCTCCGGAGGCGCCGGTAACCAGCACGCGATCGGAGTGGCCAACCCTGGCTCGGTGGAGCATATTCTCCGCTGTACCGTAGGCGCAGGGAATCGTGGCCAGTTCGTTGCTGCTCCAATCGCTCTTAACCACGAACACCTCGCTCGCCGGAACGGCGACGTACTGGGCGAAGGCCCCGTCGAAATCGGAGGCCATCCAGATGTTCTCTAACGAATCAAACCCGTTGCGGCGCATGCACGCCCGCACGAGCACGCGCGCTCCGATCTCCGGTTCGGTCACACCTTCTGCGTGAGCAACCACCTCGCCACAGCAGTCGGTGCCTTGGATCAGGGGAAACGGGGTCGTTTCGTTCCAACCGCCGTCATCAATATCCAGCTCATCCGAACTCTCGGATAGTTGTTCGGTTCCACCCTCGATCGATGAGGAGTACCACCCGAGGCGGGTGTTGATTTCGGTGTTGTTTACCCCCGCCGCCAGCACCTTGAGCAAGACCTCCCCCGGACGGGGAACCGGCACGGGAACGTCGCGATAGTCGAGCTTGTCGTACCCGCCGTTGCCCACCGTCACTACCGCTTTCATGGCAGGCTGGTCGGCGCGTAGTTCGAATCGGTGGGGATCGGTGGCTGAGAGATAACTCAAGTCAGGCATGCTGGGCATCCTCCTGGTCTGTTTGTATCGGGGCGATCCGTCACGTGGCGGGTGCCGGCACGTGGCGCATGCCACCTAGCCTACCGCGACAGCGGCAGTGTCACCGGCTGATTCTCGCGACTCGCGAACTCACGAATCGCGAGGATGATCTCCTGATCCAGCCGCGCCTGCTCAGCGCCGTAACTCGGCGGGGAGCCGGAGCGTACCGCATCCACGAGGCTCTGCAGGCAGCCGGCGACGCCAATCTCGTCGTCGTGCCATTGGGGGTTCCATCCCTCCTCGCGCTGGGCGAAGGGATTGTGCCACTCCACAGCCGGCACGTCAGGATCACCGGTGAGGGCGCGCATGAGCTTCAGCGCACCCCCATCGCAGCGTTCCAGCTCGCGCTGAACGGTGATGGTGCGCGGACCGTGGCGGTCAGGGCCCAGGGTGGTGAGCTCCATGACCGGCTCGTGATAGGTGCCGTACATCACGCCCATTCCGCGCTCACCGTAGAAGCGACTCGACCGCCACCAGCGCAACCCACTGTCGTAGCCTACGCTTGTCCAATGGAAGATGCCCACGCGGCCATCGGAAAACTCGACGATTCCATGCTCCTGGGTTTCGCGCCGGGCGGCGTACTCCCCGGCAATCTGACCATAATGCTCCGCAAGCTCGAACTCGTGGACCGAGCCTGTTACGCGAATCGGGACTGCGTCAAAGCCCAGATAACTGCGCATCACACTCGCGCCGTGGTACCCGTGGCCCGCAAAGTCGTTAAACGAGGAGTAGATACGGCCAAAGACGCCCGCTTCAATCAGCTTCAGCTTGATCTGCTCGGTGGGGCGACGGTGAAACTGTTCGGCCACCTCCACGTGCACCTTCTGCTCGCGGGCAACCCGAATAATCTCGTCCGCCTCAGAGAGGTCGTGGGCGATCGGGGTTTCCGTCAGAATATGAAAGCCGTGGGACACCGCCTGCAGACCTACCGCACCGTTGGCGTCATAACTCACCGTTACGATGCCGGCCACCGCCCCCGTTTCGGACTTGAGCGTGGCCATATCGGTAAACCAGGGCACTCCCAGCGTCTCCCCCAACTGCCGTGCCGACCCCTCGCTGCGGCTCCATACGCCTACCAGTTCCACTGACTCCGGCATTCCCTCGATGATGCGGCGGTACAAGTACAGCGCCCGGCGACCGGCACCCAAAAAAGCGATTCGAATTGGTTCCATGGGTTACGATACCACGGGTGGCGGAGTTCAGGTATAATCCATGCCGATGGTGGTGAAAGCTGGGGGGACGAACGGGGCCGCACCGACGAGCGGCGCTTCGGATATACGCCGGCAGCACATAGGGGAGGCGAGCCCGTGCTGGGGCCCGCACCCCTAGGGGATGCCATATCTCAGCGTGATGCGCTTGGGCACCACACCGAGACGGGAGGTCACCATTCAGTCTGGGTCAACTACGGCTGTCCCGTCGTAGTCGAAGTTCAGGGTAGTCTCATCGCCGCCGGCGGGAAATGGTTCTACAGTGAGCTCACCCTTAAGGTTCAATTCCACTGTGTCCGAGTCCCACGTTATGGAGGAACCGGCGCCAACGGTCAGCGTTCCTTCGGTTGCAGCCCACTGCGATTGGGAACCCTCATCAACGTATTGGAATTGCTGGGCTGGATATCCCACTAGATACCACGTATCCGACGGATTCGATGCATCCAGTTCGTATTCACCGGCGGGAACCTCGTCGGGGCCTTCAAAATGATTCAATGATAGTTCTAATACACTGGAAGTTTTGTCCGGACCATCACCGTCGAGCGTTTCCTCATAGAGGTTTATGGTAAAGGCCGTCCCTGTAGTGCCGGGAGGTTCTACCTCTGCGGCAGACATGGTAAGCGTAATCGGCCCGGAGCCTCCATCGGAGGTATCATCTGAAATTCCATCGGATGGATCATCTGAACTGCCGTTCGTTGGGTCTTCACATCCAGCCAACACCAGCACCGCAACAGCTACCGCCAGTGCGATACACCGACGTTGATTAAAACACAAGGTAATAGTCTTCATAGAGTATCCCCACATTAAAGAGTATTTATACCGTATTGTATAATCGCATCATAAAAAAATCAAACTAAAATACTCAGGTTATTGGGAACGGCACCTTCGCCTCCCGTGTTCCTGCGCGATACACGTCGTGTTGCGTCCGGCGATTCTGCCAAAGGTGACGATGTCTGCCAGGGCGTTTCCACCAAACCGTTTTTCTCGCTGCACGCTACCGGCGTTTCTCAAGCTGCGAAGAGATTCAGTATTGGTTCCATCCGTACCGCTACCACGGCTATCGGGGATCAGGTATGATTCTGCCGACGGTGGTGAGAGATAACGTATGAGCGCAACGCCGGCGACGGCACGGACACCACGGGAACTCGCGCAGCTGCCGCCAAAGCAGGCCCTGGTGTATGGGATAGTGAGCCCGGAACTCGCGTCAAATTCATAGAGAAGAACTCCTGCCGCGCTTGGGACAAAACCGATCAGAGCGTCAACCAGCCGATGAAGCCATAAAGACTCGGCCGCCTCAAATTAATAGGCAACTTCAAGCACGCCTATCACATCCCTTTTGACGTGCCGTTCTGATCCCATCGGTGATCGTCCACCTCAGCTGATAGAAGACACGAGAACTCGGAAGCCGATTCCGCACCACTTTTGCGAGGATACTGCTAACCTGCTCATGGACCGTAGCCTCGGAGACACCATGCTTCTACGCGATATCTCGATGGCTGTAGCCTCGCAAGAGCGCCAAGGATATCTCCCGTTCGCTATGGGTGAGATATGCAGGCCATTTGGTAAGGATTATCGGCAACGAGAAAGAGCCAAGCTCAAGATCTCCCATTCGTAGATCCACTCTACCGATTTTGACTATAGACTATTTTAGTCAGCAATGTCCAAGGGTGAACGACGGTCTGGCAACTTACAGGTTCAGTCCGCTGTTCCATGGGCAGCACACATACAGTCGACGATCTCATCAGACGGCACTTTTCTTAGGAGTGTCCCGCTGAGCTCGCGGCAAAGGTCGGTCGACCTGCACCTATCGCGTGTTACGCTTACCGATTAAATGAGAGAAATAGTCGACATTTTAATTGACATAGACTGACGGTGACCTTAGCATAGAAGATATGTATTAATTTGATGGAATACACATTATGTGTAAAAAGTATTGGCGACGGTAGTCTGTAGACAACCGCCAGGAGGAAGATCATGAAGAAGACTAAGTACAAGTGGG
This sequence comes from uncultured Spirochaeta sp., assembly GCA_964419735.1. Classification (GTDB taxonomy): domain Bacteria; phylum Spirochaetota; class Spirochaetia; order DSM-27196; family Alkalispirochaetaceae; genus Alkalispirochaeta. Next base: position 12,018 of record CAYQRW010000028.1, on the reverse strand, counting down.
TTCTGTCCCTTTTGGTTCTGTTCTTGGCGGGGTTACTTCTCGTGGGATGCGATAACCCAACTGGCGGCTCCTCCGGCCGCGGTGATAACGGCACAGATAGTACTGACGGTACGGATGATGCTGATGATGCTGATGACGCTGATGACGCTGATGATGGTACTGATGGTACTGAGGACACTGACAGTGGTGATAGTACTGAGGACTCTGATAGTAGTGAGGAGACAGTGTATGACCTCGACGCCGAAAAAGCTGACTTGTTCGATGGCTCCGCGTACGACACGCTCGAGCTTGCCTACGAAGGAGCCAAAGCCGCAGGATATGAGACCATCGTACGATTAATTGGTGGTGATTCGAACCGCCAGTACATTCTTGAATTCTCGCTTTTTGATGAATCGAGAGGTGTCGCGATCGATGAGGGAACCTATCCATTTACAGAGTCGCCCAACTCGTTATCACTCCTCGAGGATGAAGGTGCGATATACGTTTCGCGGCCGTTCGCCATCGTACGGGACGGCAAAGGGACTCTGCCGTCGATCGAATACCTTGCGAGTAACGACACGACTTCCCTCCAGTACTACCCTTTTTCCGGCGCTACTGCCGATGATGAGATTACCGATGGTACCGTGACGGTCACCCGCTCCGGTGGTGATGAACGTGCAGACGATGATGAACCTGAATACTCATACAGCTTTGTCTGGGAGTTCACAACTTTCGAAGGTCTGTCCATTTCCGGCTCGTATTCCGGCACACCCGATGATGGAATAATACCCAATGGACCCAAGGACGCAGACGAAGTAAGCGCCGTGCTCTCGGGAGAAGCCTTTTCCGGCTTCGGCCTCGATTATTTCGGAGCGTTTGATTCAGATGATCCCTCGTTTGGCTACGAGACGGAAGTTAGCTTCTACACCCAAGCTTTCGGAGCTCCGACGGAGCTACGTTTTAGTCTGTATGACGCAACCGACGATGAGTCGATAGAGCCGGGAACCTACGAATTTGCTGATTCAAGGGCAATCTTGCTTGAGTCGAGCGAGACACCCACTTCATTCGACGAAGAGAACCGCCAGGCACGTTCCGTGGAGTTCTGGGTAGGCGATACCGTTTTTGAGACGGCCATCGAATGGCTCGTGAGACTTGACTACGCTGCAAGCGACGAAGACACGATCGAGGAGATGGTTGAGTCGCAAGAAGACCTTAAGGTTCAGTCCATCGGCCAATACGACCAGATCGAATCAGGGACCGTAACGGTAGAAGAGTCCAACGGCACCTATACTTTTACGTGGGCGTTCACGACTGCCGAGGGCGACTCGCTTTCAGGTCGCTACAGGGGCGAACCGGACTAAGTTGCGATTTGCAGGCCCGGAAACGGTGCAAGTAGCCCCGGGGGCGTTATGCTACGCGCGGAGGGGCACTATCATCACGCCTGTCCCCGCGACGTCTTGGCCCGCGAGCTCGAGGCGGTTGCCGCCATGACCGAGCTGGCCCCGCGGTTGCCGACCCTCACGGCTCCCGTGGTGGCCCGAGTAGGCGCTCTCGACATCGCCGCCCCGGCAGATTGGAGCCGGGCCATCGTCGATTCCGTCCCCCATGGTCGCCTGGAGCTGGTGGAGGGATGCGGTCACGTCCTGCTGTATGAGGATCGGGACGCCACTATCAGTTCGATCCTGGATCATCTGTCGCGGTGGAGTTAACGATTGCGATTGCAGCCCACCAAGATCTGTAGTATAACTCGTACCCACGAGTTGTCTCATGAAAAAATACCAAATAGTCTCTTCGTGGATCCGCGAAAGCATCGAAAATGGGCGCATTGCAACTGGCGACAAACTTCCATCTGAATCGGAGTTAATTCGTCGGTTCAGCGTTTCACGGAACTCTGTGAGGCAGGCGATCAATGAGCTTGCCCGCGAAGGATTAGTGGAAACTCGACACGGTATGGGCTCGTTTTGCGCGAAACCCGATCTGGAAAGCAGCATGAACGTGGCCATGGTCTGCCTGCGGATGGGCTCCTACATTTTTCCTCGCATCATTCAGGGGTGCAACCGAATAATGCAGAAAAACGGCTATACGATGCAACTCAACGAATCCTGGTACGACTTGGAGGAAGAACAACGGGTTCTTATCGGGCTACGCCGGAAGGGGGTAGATGGACTGATCCTCATCCCCGTCAATGACGAAGGATCTCGGACGAATTCTGAGCTGGTGAAAGAGCTCGAGTCGGAAGGGCTCGCGGTTGTACTGCTGGACAATGAGTACGAAGGCTACGATTTCACCAGTATTGTTCTCGATGACTTCCAGGGGGGTGTTGCCGGCGCCAACCATGTCTGGGAGATGGGCCATCGCGAGATAGGAATACTATACAGCTCGAATTATCGGCCGAAGATTCTGCGAAAGAACGGTGTGCTCCATTTTCTTTCCGAGAAGAACGCGGTGATTCGAGATGACTGGATCATTGGCATCGATGGACAGTCGTCTCCCTTTAGGACTTATGGACAGATTCGCGCGCTCTTTCGCAGAGGCTTGTCCCTTCCGACCGCGATGATCTGCTCCAGCGACGATGAGGCGATTATGCTTATGTACCAGGCGCGACACCACGGCATCCGTATTCCCGAGGACCTTTCCATCGTTTCCTTCGACAATTCCGACCTCTCCAAGGTTTCTCGTCCTCGATTGACCTCAGTAGACCACCCGAGTGAGTACATGGGTGAGCTCGCTGCTACGATGCTATTGAACCAGATGCAGCGAAAAGATCTTCCACTGCACACCAGAACGGTAATCGAATCAAAGCTGATCAATCGTGATTCGGTTGGTTCGCCGGCGAGCGTCCCTCCCGTCTCCGGCATTGCCGATCAAATCTCCTAACCGGCTCTAGGACGTCTGCTCCGACCGACTTTTTTGAGGTAGATGTACCACCGGATCGAATGTCCACATCTTCAAAGGAGAACTGTCCGTCCAGCCACGGAAACCAGTCTCTGCTTGCCTCGATGAGTTGCTCCGTGAGTCTTCTTGATACTGGAAGGTCGATGGTGGATGCCGTAAGGGGGTCCATTGATATCGCGGCGAGCACGTACTGGGGATCTCGTGTGCGAGCAGCTTCGACCATAACCTGTTGAACGGCTATGTTGGTGTTACAAAGGCCCGCCAGGTGTGGTGGAAGGGGGGCCGCCGAGCGTGTATTGATACTACCGCGAGTAGCCCGAAGGGGGACCTCCACCGCCGCATCGCGTGGCAGATTGGGTACGGCGCCACCGGCGTTGGGTACGTTTCCGTAAAAGTCGTAACGTGCTCCCGTTAGCCAGGCGTTCGCCAATCGCGGACCGTAGTCATCACTTTGGGGCTCGAGTTCCCCGTCCTCGTATTGCAAGGGGTCGACGTCTCGTAGGCGGCGGTGAAGATAACTGGCAAACCGGTGGTACGCACCGGAGGCGCCGGTATATCCCGGGCCGGAGCAGTACCGCTTGCGTACATCGGCGTCTCGACGAAACCAGGGGAAGAAATCCGATATGTGTCCCGAGGTTTCGGTCACGAAGTATCCGAAGTGCTGCAGAATTTCCGCTCTGGCCGGTTCTTCCGCGATCCATTCCGACGTGGTCATTTTGCGTCGAAGAAGGGGATAGAGATCGTCATCACCTCTGCGAAGTTCCAGCAGCCAGGTCATATGGTTGATGCCGGCAAAATGCGCCTGGAGATCCTCGACGGGCTCTTCAAGACACGTGGATAAGGTCTTCTTCGTTGCTTCCACGCCACCGCAAATGCCGACAAAGCTCTGAATTCCCAGTTCCTTTGCAGTCATGGTCATCACTGCCATTGGGTTGACGTAGCTAATGATAAGACAATCCGGTGCTCGGTTCTTCATTGCCTCAGCAACGCGCTCCAGGACGGCGACGTTGCGGATTGCTTTCATGGTTCCGGTTGGGCCCATAGTGTCGCCGATACACAGATCGATACCAAAGGAGGTAGTGATGCGGTAGTCCTTGTCGAACGCGGTGAAGCCGCCGGCATCGTAAAGCAGAAACGCTATGTCCGCGTTCTCTATTGTCTCGTCTATGTTGGTGTGGATCTCGACCTGCGTGTTGAGGCTATTTTTCTCGGCGACTCTCTGAGCATAGCTCGCGATTCCCGTAAGGTGATGGATATGCGGGGCCATGAGCGCAAGCGTTGCATCTTTCATCCACGAATACCTGAACAGGTCATTCAGTAGTCTGCGGCCGTGACTCACGCTACTGGCGCCGACGATGGCTATTCGAACTTCCACACTGCCTCCGCGGCTATTACTATGATGCGACTATCAGACTGTGTCCACCAATGTGTCCGTTGGCGCCCAAATAATCTCTTGACCGCACCCCCGGGCCGTGCTACTCTATGACTTATTGGTACGAGTTATTGGTATAAGTAATCCAATGATGACTCGTGACCATGAGGGGTTCATCGGAACCACCACACAATAAGGAGGGAAGGAAAAATGAGGATTTCCTTTAAGATCGTAGCTGCTGTGCTTGTGCTGCTATTTGTTGCGAATATCGGCTTCACTGCCGGACAGAGCGAGGGCGAGTCGGGAGATTTGGTGTTCGGCTATGTCACGCCGGGCCCAGATACTTGGTACCGCCGAAACGTGGATGGTTTCGTTCATGCTGCAGAGATGCTGGGCATAGAAACTGTTGTACTAAATTCTGAATACGATGCCGGCCAAGAAGTCTCGAATATCGAGTCATTGATCACGCAGGGTGTCGACGGAATGGCCATCTTCTCGTTCAATCCACAGGGAGCCATTGTTGCCGCTGAGCGAGCTCAGGAGGCCGATATCCCGTTGGTCACGATCGACAACGTTGGTCAGGTTTTGATGCCTGAGCACTCAGACCTCGATGTGGTTGCGGCGGTAGACTTTGACTGGCAAGAAATGGGCTACATGTATGCGGAGTACATGGCGGAAAACCATGCTGGTGCCAAAGTGGCAGTGATTGCGGGACTTCTGGAGCATCGTCCGGTTCAGATCATTAATGAAGCGATGTCCTCAAGGATGGAAGAGCTCGGCCAGAATGAAATCGTGGAAATTCGGGATGGCGAGTACAATCCGAGCGTTGCCGTAGACCAGGCGCAAGATCTTGTCCAGTCGGGCCTCGAGTTTGACATCATCTGGGTCATGAATGAAGACATGGCTGCCGCGGTAATTCGATACCTGGAAGGAGATGATCTCCTCGACGATTACACGGTGATCGCTCAGAATGGATCTCCCGCAGGCATAGAACTGGTTGAGCAAGGAAAGCTGGACTACACCTTGAGTAGTTCCCCCGGATGGGAAGGAATGATCGGGGCGTTGGCGCTCTATGATTACGTCACGGGCAACACGACCGAGATGAATCAGCAGATCATGTTGCCGGTTACGGAAGTGACCGAAGATACGATCAATGACCCTATGCAAGTGGTCCCGTGGGGAGTCGACCCGGTGTGGAATGAACTGACTCGCCAGTACTTCCCGGAGTACGCGGAGTACCTCAGCGAATAGGCGAATAGCTGACACCAGACGCTCCACTGGAGTTGGATTGAGGATCAGGAACACGGTGGGTCCGTTCCGGCGGGACTCGACCGCCGCCCATCGTGTGACTGTTACAGACACGACGACAGAGCATCAGCGCTATCGGTGGAGGACCAACAATACACGTGAACAACGATACTGAACCGATCCTCTCAGTCGCGGGGGCGTCCAAACGCTTTGGGGAGACTCAGGCTCTCAATGACGTCTCTCTCGATCTGCTTCCCGGCGAAGTACATTGCCTCGTCGGAGAGAATGGCGCCGGCAAGTCAACGCTCATTAAGATTCTTTCTGGAGCTGAGAACCCGGATTCCGGTACGATCTCTATCGATCACACGAGCTATACCCACCTAGAACCGGGTATCGCGATGCAACTCGGCATCGCAACGATTTATCAGGATGTTGAGCTCATTAGCTCGCTCACCGTGGCGGAAAACATCTTTCTCGGGCGGGAAATCAAGCGTTTCGGCGGTCTGAGTATCGATTTTCAAGCTCAAGAACGGGAGTCGCGGACCCTGATGGATGGTTTGAACATAGCTATCCCAGAGGGTGCGGTAGTGAGGATGCTGTCCCCTGCTGATCAACAGACGCTCCAGATTGTGAAAGCGATGGGGCGGAACGCCCGGGTCATGATCATGGATGAGCCGACCTCTTCTCTGGGGTATCAGGAAGCGGCGGCGCTCATGGAGCTTATCAGGGATCTTCGAAGCCGCGGAATCGGGATCATCTATATTTCTCACCATCTCGAAGAGATTTTCGAAGTCGGCGATAGCATAACCGTTCTCAAAGACGGGAGCGTGGTGGACACGATGATCCGCGAGTCCACAACCCCGGGCGAAGTAACCACTGCAATGGTTGGTCGGGAGGGATCGGCATTCTACCATCGGGACAAAGGCCAACGGGGATCAGTGATCGCGCAGGTCGAGAATCTGACGAAAGACGGTATGTTCCAGGAGTGTTCTCTTCAGGTCCGCGCCGGCGAGATTCTCGGAATAGGTGGAATGGTCGGATCGGGCCGTAGTGAGCTTGTGCGCTGTCTCTACGGTGATCTCAAACCGGACGCGGGGAACATGCTGCTCAAAGGTACACCGTATAGTCCTCTCGATCCGAGGGATGCGATAGCTCACCGGGTAGGTTACGTTGGAGAGGACCGACACATCCAAGGTCTATTCCCTGGTCGGTCAGTACTCGAGAACGTTGGGGTCGTTCGAAACGAAGATGTGTTCTTCCTCGACCGACGCGGGGAAGAACGTAAGGCCCAGGAAGCAGCTGAACGAATGAATCTTGTCATGTCCAGCATCTCCCAATCGGCAGGCTCCCTGAGCGGAGGAAATCAGCAAAAGACTGTGATTGCGCGATGGTTGCTTGCAGCGTTCGACCTCCTGATTCTTGACGAACCGACCAAGGGAGTGGACGTAGGTGCAAAAGCACAGATTTACCAAATCATGTCCCGACTCGTAGAGGAGGGGAAAGCGATTATCATGGTCTCTTCGGATATGCCGGAACTGATATCCATGAGTGATCGAATCGCCGTCATGCGAAGTGGACGCATAGTACGCACACTCGACTCTGAAGCTGTAGACGAGCAACAGCTTGTGAAGGAATACCTGGGTGTGAATGAAGCCGAGGAGAATGATATATGAAGCCGAAACCTGGTCAGACATGGAGCCAGAAGATTGTGCAAAACCAGTGGTTCTTCCTTTTGCTGGTAGTTGTTGCCTTGTCCGTAATTGCGACCGTTGTGAACCCTCGGTACTTCACGCTCCGGAATCTGCGAAACCTTCTCGAGCAGATTTCCGTCTTGGGTCTCCTTGCGTGCGGGGCTACCATTCTCATCATATCAGGGAATTTTGATATCTCCGTCGGGGCAAATCTCGGCCTATCCGCCTGCGTGATAGGATTACTCATTGGGGCTGGGGTGCCTCCCGCGTTGAGTGGTGGTATCGGCATTCTCGTTGCGATTACCGGCTCTGTGTTTGTTGGTGGTGCAGCGCTCCTGTTCAAAGCTCCGTCGTTTATTATTTCCTTGGCAGGCATCAGTGTCTTTCAGGGATTGGCTCTGGCACTGACCGGGGGAACCTTACAGACCATCTATGGCAAGTACGAGATCCTTGGATCGACTCGATTCTTCGGTGTTCTCCCATTACTGTTCGTAATTGGTCTGGCAGCGTACGTTCTGGTTCATTTGATTCTCACCAAAACCCAATTAGGACGAAGGGTCTATGCGATAGGCGACAACAAACGTGCGGCATTTCTCGCCGGTATCCACGTGAACAAGAACATTATGGTCTTTTTCATCCTTAACGGATTTTTCGTGGGGCTTGCCGCACTCCTCATGATCGCCCGCGTTGGGGCGGCACAGCCCAGTACGGGGGCCGGTATGGAATTGCAGGCAATCGGCTCGGTGGTTATCGGTGGCGCTCCTATGACCGGTGGACGCGGTAGTATCCTGGGGACGTTCTTTGGAGTTCTGCTGTGGGGTGTTGTAGCCAATTCACTGAATATGATGCGGGTTAATCCCTACTTTCAGCAGGTGACGATCGGATTGCTCATTGTAATGGCGGTTGCTGTGAGTTCATTGCGAAGTCACGCCGAGGGAAAGCTGGGTCAATAACCAACCTCTGGAAAGGAACGGGCGAGACATGGACAAACAACAATTTGAAGAACGAAGTGCATCTATCCGAAATCGGTTTCTCGAACTGCTGCGCGATGGCAAGGCATCAGTTAATCGGGAACCTCGCCTGTCGTGGAGCATTTGGCTGTTTGGGCGAGAACCCTTGGCAGTCTCCTTCGATCGCTTGAAGCAGGCAGGGCTGAAATACGTTGAACTATCCGGTGATCATCATGCGCGGGAGTCAGGAGCTGATCCAAAGACTGTGAGAAAGCTCCTCACGGAGTACGATTTGAGCGTTTCAGGCGTGTGCGGACTCTACTTTCCGGAAGTAGATTTGGCCTCCGAAAATCCGTTCGTCGGTCAGCGCGCGCTGGACTACGTCCGGCGCGAAATAGAGTACGTCCATGAAGTAGGTGGCGAATACCTGATCGTCGTTCCCAGCGCTGTTGGGCGTCCTAATCCCCTTGATGGTGAAGAGCTCGCGCGGAGCAGCGAGCGTCTGGCCCGACTGGCTCCCGAGTTTGACGCGGCGGGAGTGAAAGCCGCTATCGAGCCGATCAGGGCGGACGAGGTCAGTTTGATTCACCGCGTCTCCGAGGCTATCCAGTACATCGGTGCCGTCAATCATCCCGCTGTCCAACACATCAACGGGGACATCTACCACATGCTCTTTGGAGAGACCCATGTGGGGGAGGCCATCCTTGAGGCTGGAAAGAGAATGGCCAATCTGCATCTGGCAGACAGCAACAGAGGAGCCTTAGGGAGCGGAATGATCGACCTTGATACGGTTCTTCGTAGCTACGTCTTGGCGTCAGAAGGGAAACTCGATTCCAGCTTCCTGACAGGGGAGCCCATCGGAGCGGGACGCGATCCGTATTCCGCCCTGACAACAGTTCCGGATTCATCGTTTGCGGACACGCTCGTGCAGGATAGCATAGCGTACATCCGGTGGCGATGGGAGATGATCTGCCGTGAGGCCGAAGTGTCTCACCGTAATGGGTGCTGACTAGCCAATGTGACGTTTGAAGCCGAACGTCGCGATCGGCTTCAAGATGGAGGAAGCAAACACTTACCGCCTCGAAATTCCTGCTTACCACACACCATTGCATTGACCGAATTAACAAAAAAATACTCTTGTAAAAGAATGCAATCTCACAGGAGGAGTATGTGAAGGTCCTAGCTAATGTGCGAGATCGGGTGGCGACGTTTCGGTCTACATGGCCAATCATTGTTGATTCGGTAGGACACGCGTTTCGTATGGACGAGGCTGAACGCAGCGGGGGACCGGAAGGGTGCGCATATCGGGTAATCTTAACAAGATCATGCAGAGTGATCTGAGTAACACTACCGTGTTCGACACGGGTAACGACAACGAGTATTAGCGGAACTACACGAAACTGGCGGACGCTGGAGATCTGACATCCAGCGACACCGTTTGATGGCCCACCGGGTGCGGGTAGCAAACAAGGTCGCCAGGGCGCCGGCGGTTTCTCCCAGTGTGCCCGAGAGGAGCCGCTCCCGCACCAGATTTCGGCAGTGTATGAACATATGCTTAACCGCCAGCCGCTACGCTTCTTGCTTGCAGACGATCCTGGAGCTGGCAAAGGGTGGGGCGCAGAGGCGCGCCGGGGTTGATCGATTGATTCCTGTATGTTTGAGTTGTCGATTATTCCATATTGGAATATACTATGAGTGAGTGGAAGATAGTTTCAGCCGACGGATTTGGTTCCCGCTTCAATAAGATCAAGAAGCGATACCCCCAAGAAACGACTGCGGTGATGGTAAATCTCGATCGCTACAAGAAAGCGCTGGATGAGGGTGGTATCCCGCAGAACGTTTCTGCCGGGTATATTCATCCGGAAAAGAAGGGGGTTATCGCGATTGACCAGAGCGGGAGTTCCGGCGCCCAGCTGAGACTGTATCTGGTACCGCAGTCGCAGGAAATCCAGCTGATAACGATTGGCGACAAACGAAGCCAGCGAGAAGATATCCAGACCGCTCACCAATATGTCGAACGGCAACGGAGAGGAAAATGAGTACCGATAAACGATACGATTCAGTTTCTGACCTTGTTCATGATATCTCAGACGATAAGGCGTTTGCCGATGCTCTCGACGAAGAGATAGACGAGCAGCGAATGGCCACCACGCTCTTTCTTATGCGTAGCCGGGAAGGTTTGACGCAGGCGGAATTGGCGAAGCGTATGGGATGCACGCAGAGTCGCATATCCAAGCTTGAGCGAGCTCCGCTGTCAGGGATCTCCGTTCAGGATTTGATTGAGTATTCCGCCGCCGTCGGGGCAGACCTGAATATCATCTTTCAAAAGATGGATGCAGCCGCCCTGGTGAAGCATCACTTTTTTCAAATAAAGAAACACCTCGACAAAATCCGAGATCTCGCTGGAGATGATCCGGAGATGGTCGCCGGGGCCAAGAAGTTTTACGATGACTGGCTCGTGAACACCCTCAAGCACTTTCTGGACGGAAAGACGGCGCCGTCAGGGGCCTCCCCAGAGAAGCCTTCGACTCCGCGTTTCTCTATAACTGGGGATTACGATGTGGACAAAGAGTTGGAGCGGGATGTAGAACGGGTGACATGAAGGGCGCCCGACCAATCCAAACTGAGAGGATCTCCATTGAAAGCCAATTATGGACAGGACTGGCGGCAGGGTGCTGTAGATCATCTTGGTGACCGCCAGCACGGTCACACCGGTGACGATCCCAGAGAGTGGGACGTCCAGGGATGGCTCATTGTCATCACGATACGTGACTACACATGGGTTGTTCCGTTCCTTATCGATGATTCGGAAACGATTATCCTGAAAACAGCATTCCTTAGTCGAAAATACCATCGACGCATCGGCAAGGACGCAAAGTAACATCGCGCTCCAGTTGTCGTGGCTTTCGCCCGGACGTGGCTTGAGATCCTGTAGATGCTCAGAGCGAATACCTCGTTAGTAGACAGAACACCCATTATCTGCAGTTATTTGACTTAGTATATTTTCTTTCTCTATTGTTATGGATATTAAAGGCCAATCGGTACCCGCTGGGAGTCATGATTCGGTCGTAATAATCCCAGCGCGTACCAGAATTGAGCGGGCCCACTCGCGAGATTCTTGGTCGTCACCCCAGATCGCGTCGATCGCAGCGAGGTCACTTTCCCGTAGGACTCCGCTTCGTCGATACGGCGCGAGTGACTCACCGGCGGCCGCCGTAATAAATGACCAGGAAGAACCATGCGTTTTCAACGCGCTTGCGGGAATGCTCTCGATCGGTTCATTGGTTCCGTATGTAGCCAGGACCGCAAAGCGCCTTGACGGCTGAGGCACCAAATCGATGATATTGTCCGCCATGAGAAACATGTTCACCGTGGCCGTAGACGCTGAATCGGGAACGTCGTCGACGCTGGGAAAGAATTCCGGCCAGTCCAGAGTCTGCTGAATCCGATTCTGACGATTAATAGGGATCGAGATGTATCCCGGCTCGGCATCGAGGGGCGTCTCTCTTCCGTGAAATCCCCAGTGGCCGTCCATACCGATTCCTTTCACCTCAATGACGATCGTTTCCGAATCCTGGAGCCGCTCAAGAAGTGCCCGTTCATAGTCCCGGAGCACGATGGTGTCACTATTTTCACCGGTGAGTTCCAGTTTATGGATGTGGTCCTCCGGCGGACATGCCGCCCCCAGACGATCAAAGAGATGGGTCTCCAACAGATGGCGGAAGGTCACGGGGAATTTGGGGTCAGTACGACTTATCGGGTAGTCATCAAACTGAAAGAACTCAGCCTGGGCCACAATTGAGGCAAACCCGTCGTCGGTGCGGCAGTCCTCTACAAACGCGTCATACCACGCGAAGGCACTGGGCGCCGCCATCACCCAGAA
>CAYQRW010000027.1:0-21584 GCA_964419735.1 uncultured Spirochaeta sp. | reverse complement strand
TCAGGATCTCTCCAAAGCGCTCCTCCACATCTGAAGCATCCCGCTGGGCGACGATGTCCTGCAGCACCGTATGCGCTCGGCGATGGGTTTCCGTGAGTTCCCGGTAGGTCTGTGGGTCCCGGACCACCGTCTTGCCCTCCAACGCCAGCCAGGAACCCAGCTCGCACCGCGTGTGATCCAAGAGGCGTTCTACCTCCCCGTGGATGGGGTCATCGATCGCCAGTCGCGCGGCTCCCATCCAACCCAAATGGTGCAGAATCACACGAGCCACGGAAAGGCGCGCCCGCGCTTCTTCGGCCTCCGTGGGGGCCTCAACCAGACTCTGCTCGTCAAGCCGTTGCAATACCTCCGCGATACGATCGTTGTTTTCTACGGTAAGATCGGAGACGCGGTTGTTGACCACCGTCACACTCCGGGCGGCCGAGGCGATGACTGCCATCGACTCCCCCGTGTGTTGCGCGGTCTCCCGCGTGCGAGCGATGAGAGCGTTTACCTCACGGGCTGCCACCTGCATTTCTTCGGCACTGCCTGTGATCTCCGAGGAGACATCGCGCAACGACTCCGTGGCACTCACCACTTCCTGCGCCCCGGTGGAGAGCTCGGCGGTGCTGCCGGTGATCTCAGAGAAGGAGCCCGCCACCGTTACTACGCCCATTTCGATCTCGCGAAACGCCGCCTTAGTACGTGTGCCTGCCGAACGCGCCTCTCCGATTTGATCTACCAACGCCGTCAGCCGCTGCGATATCTGCGAGGAATTCTCCGCGGTGTTTTCCGCCAACTTGCGAATCTCCCCCGCCACCACCGCAAACCCGCGACCGGCGGCTCCGGCGTGGGCCGCTTCAATAGCCGCGTTCATCGCCAGCAGATTGGTGCGCGCAGCGATGTCGTTGATGACATCGATCATGGCATGCACCGCTTCCACGCTGGACTCTACATCCGCAATCGCCCGCTCAGTGGTGGTTACGGCGCGACTGCCCTCATCAGTGGTGGCCCGGAGCTGTTCCGCGTCGCTGTGGCGGGAGGAGGAGACCTCCGCCACGCGGCGAATTGAAGCAGACATCTCCTCCGTGGCGGACGCGCTCTGCTGAACTAATTCCCGCTGATAGCTGATGCGAGCAACCAAGCTTTCGATCGCCGCCACAATCTCTTCCATGGCGGCGGCACCCTCGGCAACCTCGGTGGTGAGGCTTTCCGCTCGGTGGGAGCCGGTGGCGGTCTGCGATGCGATCCGGGCGGTGGAGCCCAGCGTTTCGGCAACCTGAGCGCCGAGCTTGCGCGCGGTTCCCTCCGTTTGCAGTACCAGCTGGTAGAGATCATTGATCGTATCACGCACACCATCGGCCTCGGTGCCACCGCGCGCCTCACTCATGCCGGGCCTCGACGGGTGATCGGCGGGAGGGAAGGTTGCGGCACGGCGGGTGAGGTTTACCAGGAGCACGGTCAGCGCCGCGGCGCCCGCTACCACTGTCAATGTGACTGGAACGGATGCCACCGAAACGACCAGGAGTGCCAGGGCGCCACCCCCGGTAATCAGGACCGTAGTCAGAAAGAGGTGCTTAAGAAAACCGTTGTCCAGCAAATACCGACCCATAGATACGCCACCTTTACTTTTTGTTTGAGGGGTAGTGTACGGGAGGAACGGCCGCACTACAACAGAACGCCGGGAAGCAGCTCGGAAACGGTGGCGGTGGCAGTGACCGCGCCGGCCGGAATCGGTCCGTAGAGGTGGGGGTAGCGCTCGCCGATACCGTAACTGTCCTCCACCACCAACTCGTTGGTAAGGCGGCTCGTGTCGATCGCCATTACCGGGGGATCAGGGTGATCGGGATAGTGCCGTGCCAAGACCCCGGGAAGCTGGTGGGCGAAACTGCAATGGACAAACCCCTCCGTCTCAAGAGAGCCGGGCCGGTACGGATCACGGTCGGAATCTGTCTCGGAGTCGGAGTGCGCGTCGGTCAGGATGTGATATACCAGCGCCGGGTCCGGCGCCAGGAGACGGTTCCAGAGCTCACTGTCCATTGGAAACAGGCCGGTCGCCGGTAGTCGCACCGCCAGCCGCCACCACCGCCCGCCGGGAACGGGGCCCAACTCCGCGAGCATCGCTCGGGACCTCGCCAGGGTTGCCTCGGAGCCCTCCCCGGCCGATGAGATCGCCTGCCAGAAGCGTAACTCCTCCCGATCCGGCGCCAACTCCTGGGCGGCGGTATAGGCGCGCTGCGCCGCAGCCTGGTCTCCGCCGGCTGCCAGCTCATCGGCGGCGTCGCTGCGGTGATAGGCGTCGTGCAACGTCACCAGACGATCCAGTTCGTCCAGCGGGGCCGGATGGTCCTCGACGCGGAGCTCCACCGGCCGCCCTTGGATCACGGAATCGGTAGCATCCATGGAGACAATCAGCAGCGCCGCCGACTGCATCCCCCGAATATCACCGCCGGCGGCCTCCGCCGCCCGAAGCACCGCCACCAGCCGGTGCGCAAAGGCGCCGCTGCGCTCCTTCCAGGCGCGAGCCATCGCCTCGGGCACGCCAGGGCGCTCCATCATGTTTGCCTGACAGGAGAATCCCTCGCCCCGGACGTGGCCCGCCGCGGCGATACAGCGGTGCCCGGTGTGGGTGGCGCATTGTCCGTCCGGGGAAAGCACGGCCACCTGCCGCAGCGCAGCCCCGTCATCGTCGACCAGGAGTTGGTCTACCGCTTGTGCCGGAGTGCTTCCACCCTCCAGGAGCGCCAGACCGCGCGGACCAAAGTCCACGTTCACCACCGATTGGGTGGCCACCACGCCCACCCCCGGCCGCCCCCAGGTGACGAGGGACCCCACGGAGAAGGCGTGCGACTGCACGGCCACCCCCATGCGGCGGGCATCGGGGTCAACGGCAACGATAGAATAGGTAGCGGCCAACGGTTCAGTGTGTAGCATACTCAGATTATGGGGTGAGATGCGCTACAGGACAACGGTAAGGGCTCCTCAGCAAGAGCGTATCGGGGCGCGGCGCCCGGAGCGATCCCGCGCGGACGATAGCGGCGGCGCGGCATGGGAGAGCGGCGCCGCTTGACGTACTGTAATACGTCGTATCACAATCTTCCGTAGTATGACTCACAAAGATGAAGTGATTACCTTCAAAGTTGACGGCGCTCTGGCGGAAGAGCTGCGGCTGATGCCCAATCGCTCGGAGTTTATCCGGCAGGCGGTATTGCAAGCGCTGAATTTTGAGTGCCCCCTGTGCCACGGCAGCGGTACGCTCACCCCCAACCAGATGAAGCATTGGGAGGAGTTCACCGCCCACCACCACGTGGTGACCTGCGACGTGTGCGGCGAGAGCCACATCGCCTGCGACGATCATCCCGAGGAAGCGGTGGTGAGCGAGCACGGCTCCCCGGCCGACGCTTAGCTTACATAGGTGGATCTGCCGCTGAGGCGGTTTATCACCCAGGCGATCAGAAAGAAGATCGTCAACGCCAGAACGATCGCGGAGCCGGAGGCCACGTTCCAGTAGTAGGATGCGTAGAAGCCCACCACGGTGGCCACCACCGAGAACACGACGGAAATCGCCATGATACGTCCCATGTGGCGCGAGAGCAGTGATGCCGCCGCTCCAGGCGTGACCAGAAGTGCCAGCACCAGCACTACCCCCACCGTCTGAATGGCAACCACTGTGGTCAAAGCCAGCAGCATGAGCAGCCCGTAGCGCAACACCTCCGGCGACAGTCCGATCGCCACGGCATGCGCCGGGTCAAAGGAGGTCACCAGCAGTTCCTTGAAGCCCGCCGCCACCCCGAGCAGCACGATCGCCACCACCAGGGCCATAGCGGTCAGGTCGCCTCGGGCCACCCCGAGAATGTTACCAAAGAGGATATGGCTCAGATCCTGGTAACTGACCATTCGACTCAGCAGGAAGATCCCCAGGGCAAAGAACCCGGCGAAGATGACGCCGATCGCGGTATCCTCCCGGAGCTGCCCCCGCTGTGAGAAGAGACCGATCCCCGCCACCGCCAGAATCGCCGCTCCCAGCGCTCCCACAAAGAGGCTGATTCCCAACGCATATGCCACGACGATCCCCGGCAGAATCGCGTGAGCCATGGCATCGCCGACAAACGCCATGCCCCGCCATACCACAAAGGCGCTCAGCGTCGCGCACGCCAACGCCGCCAACAGGCCCGCGATCAGACCGCGCACGACGAAGGCAAAGCTCAACGGCTCCAGCAGCCACTCAATCACGGGGAGCCCCGTGCCCGGTCGGGGCTGCGTGCCCGCTGGGGGCTGCATGATAGTCGCGGTGGAACTCGAAGCCGTAGGCGTTCGCGATCGTCTCCGGGGTGAGGACCTCGCGCACCGGTCCATCGGCGATGACCCGGTGGTCCAGAAACACCGCCCGACTGAAGTGCACCGTGAGCATCCCCAGATCATGGGTACTGACGATCGCCGCCTTGCCCTCGGAGGTGAGGCGTTCCAGCGTGTGAAAGATCAGTTCCTGCGTAGAGATGTCCACGTGGTTGAGCGGCTCATCCATGAGCATGAGATCCGCGTTGTGGGCCAGCGTCCGCGCCAGCATCACCCGCTGCTGCTGCCCGCCGGAGAGCTCCCCCACCTGCCGGTCGGCGAGATCCGTGATTTCCATCATTTCCATGGAATGCTGCACGCGGTCGCGGTCTTCGCTGGAGGGACGCTTGAACCATCCCAGGTGAACGTAGCGCCCCATCGTGACCACCTGCCTAACGGTAACGGGGAACCGCCAATCTACCGAACTCCGTTGCGGCACGATCGATACGCGATGCAGACATCTGTGGGCCGGATTCCCGTAGACGCTGATCGTCCCGCGGGTGTGCTGTTCCAGTCCCAGGATCAGTTTCAGCAGGGTAGACTTTCCCGCACCGTTGGGTCCCACCAGGGCAACGCGCTCGCCCGGCGTAACGGTAAGATCGATACGGTCGAGGGTATCCACGGCGGCTCCGGAATACCGAAACGACAGCCCCTGCACTGCAAGGGCCGCCGTATGAGGAATCACCGGAATGTGACACGTGCCACCGTACTGTAGTCGTTTCAGAATCATCGCCTGTCAGTCTGTCAGGTTTTCGACGATTTGGGTAACGTTATAGTCCATGTAGGCCAGATACGATTCGCCCCCCTCGCCGGCGGCGGTCAGTGAACCGGTAAGCAGCGTCCCCACGCGGATCTCCCGCTCTACCTCCTCCGCCACGGCGGCGGTCAGATTCTGCAATCCGCGACTGGCGGTGGCACCTACGAAGATCGCGGGAACGTCCGCGCTGCGAATCACGTCCACCAGGCGGGAAATCGCCTGCGCCGAGGGTTCCGCTTGATCCGTAGTTTCGGGAATCACCGTTCCGATCACCTCGAAGCCGTACGCCTCGGCGAAGTTGTCCAGCGACGCGTGGTCAATCACCAGCTTGCGGCGATCCTCCGGCAGTTCCGCTACCCGGCGACGAATATCCGTATCCAACGCACTCAGCTCCTCGACATAGGCATCGGCGGCACGGGCAAAGCTCTCACTGCTGTCCGGCAGCAACTCACCCATAACCTCCGCGATATTTTGTGTCCAGACAATCACATTGTTGGGATCAAACCAGACGTGCGGATCGCCGGCGGCATGGTCGTGGTCATCATTAGCGTGGTCGTCGTGGTCGTCGTCAGCGTGATCGTCGTCGTGGTCATCGTGGTGATCGTCATCGTGATCGTGATCGTGGCCGGACCCGCCGATCGGCTCTATTCCGGCCGAGACCGGGACCACATACCCCGTGGCGGCGGTCTCCACCGTGTCCAAGAGGTTCTCTTCCAGGCCGAACCCGTTCACGAACACCACATGCGCCCGCTCAATCGCCGCCACCGCCCGGGGAGTGGGGGTATAGCCGTGCGGATTCTGCCCTTCAGTGATGAGCACGGTGATTTCCGCCTCTTCACCAACCACGTTACGCACAACATCCCCAATGATGTTGGTCGTTGCCACCACCCGTAGCGCTTCACCGGGGTCCAGTGCCACTGCTTCAACGTGGGGAATCCTATCGTGATCATCCTCGGAAGCGTGCGCCGTCTCCGCATCGCCGGTGTGCGCCTCGCCCTGACCACCGGCAGCTATCGGTGCCGCAATCAACGCGAGCAACAGGATTCCCAGGATCGCCGAAACACCCAATCTTCGAACTGCTCGTATTACCATGTATGCCATAGTAATACGAAGTAAGACGTTGTGTCAACAGCACCCTGGGACCCGGTGCAAATCTGAATTACACTCATCCCATGCCTGCTGTAGATAGTACCGGTCTAACCGGCCTGGACCGCATTACCGACGGACTGCACCCCGGCGACAACGTGGTATGGCGCATCACGGAACTCGCCGATTACCAGGTCTTCTGCCACGCCCTGGCACGGGCCGCGGTGGGGATAGATTCGGAGGCTCCGCCGCGACTGGTGTACTTCCGCTTCGCCCAGCACGAGCCGCTCTTCGCGCCGGACGAGGCGGCCGCGCGAAGCATAGAGGAGGTGCAACTCCCGTTAAATCGCGGTTTCGAGCACTTCATTACTACCGTACACCACCACGTGGTGGGGTACGGCAGTAACGCGGTGCTGTTCTTCGATTCACTCTCCGATCTCAGTCGGCCGTACTATTCCGACCGGATGATCGGCAACTTCTTCCAGCTCACCTGTCCGCTGATCCTGCGCACCGGGAGCGTGGCGTACTTTTCGTTGGACCGCTTCTTCCATTCGCATCACACCGTGGGCCCCATCACCGAGACCACCCAGATCCTGATCGATGTATATCGCTACCAGAACCGGCTGTACGTGCAACCGGTCAAACTTGACGGACGCGACCCATCTCCCGCGTTTACCCTCTTCCAGTACGATCCGTCGGGGACGTTCGATCCCGTCACCGCCAGCGGTGAGTTAGTGCCGATTCTCAACGCCCGTCCCTGGCCGGGCCTCCGCAGTGCAAGCTACCGGATGGTGGGGGTCTGGGATCGGGCGTTCCTCGAGGCGGATCGCATTCTGGAGGAAGCGCCCACCTCCACCGCCGCCGAGCACAAGAAGGATCATCTCCTGGAGCTGATCATCTCCCGGGAAGAACGAGTGCTCGAGCTCGCCCGCGAGCACCTGACGCTGGCGGACATCGTGGCGATCTGGAAGCGCATGGTGGGCACCGGACATGTGGGAGGCAAGGCGGTGGGCATGCTGCTGGCCAACGCGATTCTCCGGCGGGATACGGCGGAGACCTCGGCGATCCTTGAGGAACACGATTCGTTCTTCGTCGGCTCCGATGTGTTCTACACCTATCTCGTAATCAACGACTGCTGGTGGGATCGCCAGCGCCAAAAAGACCCCGACCAAGGACTCGCGCACAACGAGGCCGCCCGGGAACGAATGCTCAGCGGGGAGTTTCCACGCTACATCATCGATCGTTTCGCCGACATGCTGGACTACTTCGGAACCTCGCCCGTAATCGTCCGCTCCTCCAGTTTGTTGGAAGACAACTTCGGCAACGCCTTCGCCGGAAAGTATGACAGCTTCTTTTGTACGATGCAGGGTTCCCAGGAGGAACGCCTCTCGGAGCTACTGGCGGCGGTTCGACACATCTACGCCGGCACGATCAGCGACGAGGCCCTATCCTATCGCAAGAAGCGAGGTATTCTGGACCAGGACGAACAGATGGCGCTCCTGGTGCAGCGTGTCTCCGGCGATCGCTACCGAAATCGCTGGTTCTTTCCGCACTTCGCGGGGGTGGCATTCTCCTACAACCCCTGGGCGTGGCACCACTCCATCGACCCCACCTCCGGCTTGGTGCGACTTGTATTTGGTCTGGGCACGCGGGCGGTGGATCGCTCCGACGATGACTACACCCGGGTGGTCGCGTTGAATGCACCCGATCGGCGTCCCGACGCTTCACCGGAAGAGGTTAGAAACCACAGCCAGCGCCGCGTAGATGTCCTTGATCTAGAGCAGCAGGCCTTGAAGAGCGTCTACTTCTCCGAACTGCTAAAGGCAGGACTTCCCCTTCCCCTGCACCTGGCGGCGGACCGAGACCGGGAACTGGCCGCGCGCCCCGGAGTGGACTCCCGCGTGGCGTGGACGCTGACGCTAAATCGGCTTCTCACGCAGACCAGTCTCGCGGAAGATCTGCGGTATATGTTGAATCGGCTCCGCCAGGCGTACCACAGTGAGGTGGACGTGGAGTTCACCGTAAACGCCGACCCGGAGAATGAGAGCCGGCGGCCCTACCGAATTAACATCGTCCAGTGCCGACCACTGCAGATCCGCGGGGAAGAGGCAACAACGGTGCGCCTGCCGGAGGTGGCTGAGAAGAACGTGGTCCTGCGCTGTAGTACGGTGGTGGGGCACAGCCGAACAGTTACCGTCACGCGGGTGGTGTACGTCCGACCCGATGCGTTCGCCCAACTGCCGGAAACGCGCCGGTGGGAGTTGGCCCGGGTGATCCGCGCGATCACCGCCGGCCAGCCGTCGCAGGAATCAGGTCGCGACACCTCCGACGCCACCCTCCTGATCGGACCGGGACGCTGGGGGACAAGTACCCCGGCGCTCGGTATTCCCGTGCAAGTCCAGGATATCGGGAGCGCCGCAGTACTTGTGGAGCTGGACCGAATTCACAGCTCGCTGGTCACCGATCTCTCCCTGGGAACACACTTCTTTAACGAAATGGTAGAGGACGATCTGCTGTACGTGGCGTACCGCCAAGCGGTGCCGACGGATCGATTCGCGCCACATCTGATCGAGGCGTATCCCAACTCGCTCGCCGAGAATCCCGAGATTGCCGAGCAATGGCACCCCGTGGTGCACGTCGCCGAACTGACGCATCAGCCCTGGACACTCACCGCCGTCAGCGGTGATCAGGTGGCGGTTCTCACCACCGATTGATCGACTGCACCGCCGGGGACGCGTCCGATAGGCTCATCCGCGCCCGGTGGGTCACAGTTCAATCCGGCCGCGTGATTGAGGCGGTCGGGTGCGCTTCGATCACGCCATACCCGTACTACTGGAGTCTATCCGGTGATGCTCTAATATGAGGTAGCTCATTGTCCGTTACCACCGTTAAATAGGTCAAGGATTTCCGATTGGGTCAGCGTTCCGTCATAGATGCGAACTTGGTCGATTGAACCGATGAAGTACTCATCATCGCGGTTTTCCGTATTGGTACCAATCATCAATGGAAAGGCTCCATCGGTCTCGTACGGCTCCGATGGCGGTGCGACGAGAACGTTTTCTCCGTCTACGTACACGGACAGGTTGCTGCGATCGTAAGTGACCGCCACGTGCGTCCACTGGTCTTCCGGGACTGCGTTGTCGATCGCAATATCGTTGGACTCTCCGATGATATTGATTTGAGCGGCAGAGCCGTCCCCAGCGGAAGTGACCATGACACTCCATCTGGCGTTCTGCGTTTGCCCATCACCCCAGGATACGATGTTGCTAGTGAAAGCTTGCCCTGGTTCGGTTCTAATCCAAGCGGAAACGCTGCGCGGCTCATCTCCAGATGGGATAGTCGGGTTTTGGGACGTTACCTTGTCAGACCCACGGAACACCAACGCGTCACCGACGATACCACTACCGCCAACCGCTCCCGTGATCGTTCCATTATTTACGCCCGTCTCGTCGAGCAACGTGTCGCCTGAGATGTTGTCCATCGTGAATTCCGATATCAGCTCCGCCGGCACTAGTTCTACAAGCCCTGCATCACTAATTGTCCAACCGGCGTTGTCGATCAGCCGTTGTCGTGCTTCCACGGGAGCACCTGCCGAGTATTGGCTATCCCCGAAATCGACGGTAAGACCCGAGCGGACCGGACCGCTCTCCCAATTGGTAAGGATCGCATCATAATTCGATGGAGAAAGCGCGGCGGAGTCCAGAAAGCCGTAAATCTCTAACTCAAACGCTTCAACGCTGAAGACGTCCCAGCCACTGATGTCCTGATTGAATGCTGTAACTCCGGTGAACATTCCTCCCATGTCGGTCACGCTGGAGGTATCCCAGCCGCCGATAGGTTGGTTGAACCTATTTGCACTTCCAAACATCAACGACATCGACTCGACATTGGATGTATTCCAGGTTGAGACATCGCCATTGAAATTTGTGGCGACATTAAAGGTGGCAGCCATGCTAGTGATCTGGGACGTATCCCAGGCGGACAGGTCCGGGGCCTGGAGCGAAGATGCACCTTCAAAGGCGTGATCAAGAGACCTGGTTAAAGAAAGATCGGGGGCGTCGGTCGCCGTGATTCGCAGGTTCCGGGCGCCGTTAAACTGGAACGACGTCGGTCCGAACGCCATGGGCCCCCATGCCTGTACGTCGACAATCTTCTCTTGATCTCCGCCTCGGCCACCGGAAAAGGACCAACCTACCAGGACACCGTCAATCTCAATAGTGTATTCCCCTGGCGACGGATAGGTGTGCGTAATGGCTGGAACGTCCGAGCCGGTGATCTGGTCAGTCTCTCCATCTCCCCACTGAACCGTGAAGTCATAGATACCCGAATCCACGAGTGGCAGAGTCACCTGGTTGTCCGCAGACGCGCCAGGATTGCTTGTCACCCAGGTGGAGATAAACGTGCCGGACTCAGTATCGATTCTTCGAACCGTGATCGTGTAAAACGTCGTATCCGGATTGTCAGACTCCAATGAGATCCAGGTTGTGTCGGAAGTTGCCGTGAACTGGATCGGAGATGAGACTTTGTCGCCGCTTTTGTTACGAGGTGCAAGCACAAACCCGTCGGTATCGGTATCGCGAATCTCGATGATCGGATCAGCCCCGTTCTCCAGCCCTGACCATTCGTCCTCGACCTCAAGTGCGTACCGCGTTCCGGGAACCGTGGGTAGCAGATACGAATCGATCTCACCGCGTTGATCGAACTGACCGTCGAACGTCTCGTTGAGCACCAGATTGTCGGGCCCGTCCGGATCGGTGGCACCGTCCCCGGCCCCATCATCCGCATCAGCCCCATCATCCGGGGAAGGCCCACTAACGGGCCCAACGGTACCGATATCGATCCACGGAGACGGTTCCACCGTCGGTTCGTCGCGATACTCCACGAGCGCGAAGTAGCGCAAGCGTATCCAGTACTGCACTTCGTCGGCCGCGCCGTTCCATTGAGCGGACGTGTCTGTTAGCTGGTCATCTTCGAATCGTATGAACGCTTCGTCAAATGACTCTCGGTCGGCGATTTGGACGTGATACCGTTCCGCCTCGGGAATGGCGTCCCACGATGCATCGACGGTCACCAGTCCAGACTGGTCGTCGGGGGAGATTCCGGCGTCTTTGGTCGCCGGAGTAGTGCCGAGCGGCGAGTCTTCGCTTTCGGGATCGTAGGGATTGTTCAGCTCCGGCAGGGGAGATGGACACCCTGCCAGTAAGACAACCAGCGCCCCCGTAGAGGCTATAACTCTACCAACACGGATAATCACGTTCATACTATTCCACCGCTCCCAGATACAACACGGTCAAACCGGCGGAAATATCCACCGCGTATTCCGACGGTTGGTCCGACCCAGCCGTTTCATGGGTCACCAGGATCGATTCCCCGGGAGGCGTGGAGAGGAACACCGGCGTCGTGGCGCCAGGTTCGATTCCAGGCCCGGAGACCGCTTCGCTATCCCCAAGAATTAGGAGCGCCGCCGAGGTGCCTTGTTGCCGGCTGCGCTCACGATAATCGATCGCTACGGCGCGCCGTTGGGTGCGAAACGGCTCCTCGTTGTAGTCCTGCCAGATTCGCCCGGGACGTCGAACGCTGTTGATCCGGCTGAGAATCGCCACCGGTAGGAACACACCGACTCCCGCGCCGACGATCGATCCGATTGCCATAAGGTCTACTTCTTCCTGGGCGGTCTCCACCTCTCTGCGCGCGTCGATAGCGTCTTGCGCCGTTCCTGCGTTCTCATACGTCACCAGCGCGTCATCCCGCGCCGAGAGCGCGTCATCGTACAGTCCGCCAAACTGAATATAGCCCGCCGCACCGAGCCCTGCCACACCGACGGTTCCGGCGAGCCAGTGCCAGAACGGCCTTCGCCGCTCCACGGCGCGCTCGTAATCACCGAGGAACTGCTGCGTCTGTGTGGTGGACTCCCAAGAGGAAAGAGTCTCGTCAAATAGATTCTCCCTGGCAAAATAGAAGTGCGACCGTCGAATCATGCGGTTAAGCCGCAGAATCAGCTCCGCATTCTCTTCCGCCTGCACCGCTTCGCGCTCGAGGATCATGAGCTCCAGTGCAACTCGGGCGTTACGCCGCGCGTCGTTCAGCACAGCTGGATCGCCGGTACTTGCCGCTTCCACCCACGGTTCATAGATGTTCTCCAGGCGCTCAATAACCTGGCGAACATCGTCGATCGTTTCCTCCTCAGCACCATCCGCCATGGCACGGAAGTCCATCGCGGCAAGCCGCTCCAAATCAGCCACGATCGCGGTCCGCCTTTCCAGAAGCTCCACCGTTCCCGGGCCATCGGGAATCGCACTGGGGGCGATCGCGGCCAGCGATCGCAGTGCTCCCACGTCCCCACGAATTTGGGCAATATGAAGCCCCGCATCGAGATTGCGCCGAACTCTGGCTACTAACTCGGATGCTTGCGCGATCTCTTGGGGAGTCGCGTCTGGAACGGCGAACGAGATTCGCACCTCCTGGCCTTCTTCTACGGCGACCGCCTCGGCGTAGATGAGACGCTCCTGCCCGTCGACCAGCTCGACGATCTCAATTTGGCGGTCACCAATGAGAATGCGTTCAACGGAGGTCACGTCATCACCAACGGCGGACCCGTCAACAAATACGCGGTACGACAGTTGCTCCTCCGGTTGAAATCGAATCCTTCCGAACCCCACCCGTTGTCCGCTGAACGCCGAGACCGCGTTCGCCACCAGCTCGTCGGCGGCATCAAAGACACCAAACAAAGTGGGAGACGTTGTTTCATTGGTGCTGGTCACCCGATTTTCGGCGCGATCGAAGACGGAAAGGGCAAACTGAAAGACTCCGGTATCCCCCCGCGTCACCCGCCCAAAGAGCACGGAATCTGCTCCCTGGCGCTGTGCGATCTCGGCTGCAGCCGAAGGTGACGACCGTTCCGGGCCGGCCGGTGATCCGTCCCAGGAGAGCACTTGATAGCGGTCGAGAAGACGAATGGTGAGCTGAATGGTATCGGTGGTGGTGTCTGCAAGCGCGTCATTCTCGGACTGCCCAGTTTCATTCACCAGCGGCACCACCAGAACCCGCGGACGTTGACCGTTCGCCTGGGCGTGGATCACCGCAGGCATCGCAACGAGGAGGGCGGTTGCGATACCGGTCACCAGCGACGAAAACATCTTACGGCACATGCACCCCTCCCTCCCATATTGGAAACACTATAAGCATAGCCGATTGTTTAGTTTTATTGTCAAGTATTCGTAGCGGACATGAGCTAACGATTGTAGGTACAATCCCCTTGGCCAAGATCGGCGTTATCTGAATACTGAGAGGTATGAACCGTCGACTCGAAATAGCCATTCTTGTTCCCGTGGTAGTCGTTATCATCGTGGGAATCGCTGCGCTCGGGGCGTTTAGCTTTGTCCGCACGCAGGCCAGTCTCGAGGAGGAAATCGCTCCCGATCTGGTGATCGCCCGGGCGGGAGACGCGAAATCGATTGTGGAATCGCGCATGGCGGCTGCCGTACAGGCGGCCCAGCTTCTGGCAGCGAATCCGGCGGCTCGCTACTGGCTTGAGCAGGGAGAGCCGGAGGATGGAATCTTTCGGGGCTTGCTCTACCAGCGTCTGGACGAGCTGGTCAAGGAGTATGGCTACTATCACGCATTCTTCGTGAGTGATCAGAGCCGCAATTACTACGCCGAGGGATTTCGGATTCTCGATGTTATGACCCAGGAGGATCCCGACGACTCGTGGTTCTTCGATGCCATGGAAATGGACGAAGAGTTCATTTTGAACGTGGACTACAATCAGGAGCTGGGAACCTCCCTGCTCTTCGTGAATGTGCCGGTTACCGTGTCCGACACCCGGGCCGGGGTTGCGGGACTGGGGTTGAATCTTTCGGCGATCGTTCCGCCCAGTGCCGCCCGGGACGGGGGCGAGCTGTTTGTGGTGGGCCTCGATGGAGAGATTCTGGCCGCCGGCAATCCCACCCACATCGGCACCGCAGTGAGCACCTACCTTCCCGGAGTAGATCAGCAAGCAATTGAAGCCACCGATGCACTCCAGCTGGAGCGTAATCAGGAGGCGCTGGACAGCCGCTCTGTGGGGGGGAGCGTCTTCGCCGCCTCCCGACAAATTCTCGATAGCGAGTACTATTTGCTTGCCACCGTTCCCACAACCCTGGTTGATGCTACCCTGGCGCAGATTCGCAACGTGACGATCCTCACCGGCGTAATCGTTGTGGTGGCGGCATTCCTGGTACTCCTGTTCATGATTCGCACCGCGGTGCGGGCAATCCTGCAGGTATCCAACCAGTTACTGGAAATATCCTCCGGCGATGCGGACCTTACCCAACAGCTTACCGTGGAGAGTAAAAACGAGGTAGGCCTCCTGGCGGAGCGATTCAACACCTTCATGGAGTCGCTCCGAGTACTGGTTCGGGATGTGGTTGTGGGGTCGGAAGCGCTGGCGGCGGAAAAGGAAGAGATCGTTGCCAACGCCACGGAAACCGCCGCCTCGGTGAACGAGATCACCGGTAATATCGCCAGCGTCTCATCCTCGGTGGACAGACTCCATGAGTCGATTCACACGACGGCGGAGAAGGCGCGGGAAATCTCCGGGGCTATTAGCGCCATGGAGGAACAGATCAACGCGCAGGTCAGCGCCATCGAGGAAACTTCAGCCTCCGTGGAGCAGATGAACGCGCAGTCCGACAGCATTCGTACTACCGCCGGCCGCCGTGCGGGTGAGGTAGATGAGCTGACCAATGCGGTATCCAAAAGCTCTTCCCGTCTGGAGGAGCTGGGTACCAAAGCGCAGGAGCTGGAACGGCGGACCGGTCAGATGCTGGAAGCAGCTAACGTGATCAACGGAATTGCCGCCCAGACCAATCTGCTCTCCATGAACGCCGCCATTGAAGCCGCCCACGCCGGAGACGCGGGACTCGGGTTCTCGGTGGTAGCGGAGGAGATCAGGAAACTCGCCGAAAACTCCTCCACCAACGCCACGGTGATTCAGAACAGCTTGAAAGGGAGCGTCACCCTCATTCAAGAGATCAATGGATCCTTTGAAACGATGCAGGGCACCTTCCACACCGTCACCGATAGTACCCGCCTCACGCGGGATGCGTTTTCCGAGATTGAGAGTACCGTATCGGAACTGTCCACCGGCATGAACGAGGTCACCGGGGCGGTGGTGGCGATTCGTGATGCGATTATGTCGATCGACGAGCGCTCCCGAACGGTCACCGGTCTCACCGGAGAGATTCTCAATCTCAACGAGCAGAACAGCTCAATCGGCTCCGAGGTGCAAGGCGCGATCACGGAGATCCGCACCGGAGCCGACCAGATTAATGAATCGGTTAATAACCTGAACGGGAGCCTGCAGGAGCTGAGCGAGAGCGTGAACAGAATTCACGCCCAAGTCAGCCGATTTCACACGTAGTCTATCCGCTGTCCGGAAGCTACGGCCGTTCGAACCCGAGGATTACGTTGTTGCCGTTGCGGTTCACACGGAACTGCACCTCGGCTCCATCGGCCTCAGCGATCGCCTGATAGAAGTCCGCCAGATTGGACACGCCGGTGCCGTCCACCGCGGTTACCACATCTCCCCGACGCAAGCCACTGTCCGCAGCCGGTGTCTCCTCGGTGACCGCTGCCACCAGGACACCATTAGTCCGGCGAGACAACTCTAACTGGGAACGGATTTCCTCCGTGAGCGGTGCCACGGCGATCCCGGGCCACAGGCGCCGGGCGTTGTTCTCGGCGTCCGGATCGCGGGTGGAGGTTGCCACGCGGAGTGTCTCCTCCCGGCCCTGCCGGACTACCGTCACGTTAGCCTCCGCTCCCGGGTCCAGCGTAGAAATTCTGCGTACCAGTTCAGTGCCGGATTCCACCGACTCGCCGTTTATCGCGGTGACGATATCTCCCGGCCGCAGGTCACCCTGATCAGCGGGAGAATCGTCATAGATGCCATACACAAAGGCACCTTGCACTCCTTCTGATTCGAGTCCCGCCAGGAGCTGCTCGGAAGGATCTCCCGTAAGCACCCCGAGCCAGGAGTACCGTACCTCGCCCCGTTCGATGAAGTCGGTGATCGCCCGCTGGGCCATATCGATGGGAATCGCAAAGCCGATTCCATCACTTCCACCACTGCGCGAGGCGATCCAGGTGTTGATTCCCACCACCTCACCATCTAGATTCACCAAGGCTCCACCGGAGTTTCCCTGATTGATCGAGGCATCGGTTTGTATGTAGTCGGTGACACCGCTGAGTCCTGCCTCCGGCGGCACCGTGCGCTCCGTGGCACTCACGATTCCTGCGGTCACACTGGAGGAGAAGCCCAGCGGGTTGCCTACGGCAAACACCCAGTCTCCCAGCTCAAGATCGGAAGAGGCACCCAGTTGTGCCAGCGGAACTTCTTGGTCGGTCTCAAAGGAAAGCAACGCCAGGTCCAGACGCTCGTCGGAACCAACGATCTCGCCGGAGAATGACCGACCGTCACTGAGACCGATTTCGATCTCGTCCGCCTCACCGGCGACGTGGTGATTTGTCAGGACGTAGACGGTGTCACCATCCCTGGCAACCAGTACGCCGGAGCCAAGGCCCTCTTGTTGGAACTCGCGTTCCCGATCACCATCCTCCGGACGGCCGAAGAAAAAGGAAAAGGGATTACCCGGTACGCGTTGCGTCACCGTGTTCACCGTATTGATTTCGGCAACCACCGGCACCGTGCCGGCAGCTACGGCGCGAAACTGATCTTGAAATGATCGGGACACGTCAGCTTCCGTCTCATCGGGGGAATACGATGCCGGGGTCGCTTCCACCTCAGGGGTACGATTCATCTGTACTCCGGAGGGGGCATCGCTACTGAAGCGCGCGCCGATCATGCCACCCACAACCGATAGGGTGACCACCACGGCGCCGATGGCGCCATAACGAAAATACTTCTTTAGGGGTAATAGTCGCATATTCATCCTCCTCTGTTTGTGAGGTGAACGTACGGCGCACCGGTTGCGAGAACGTTTCAGAAAGATTTCATTTTTGTAATGGAGCCTACGTTGAGAGTGCGCTACGAAGGTGAGCCATATCCTGTAACTGAATCAGCCCCCCGTCGATCAAATCGCGTACCAACGTTTCCGGCATACGACCGCCGAAATAGACCGGAACGGCGGTGGGCAACGCCTCCCGAAGCCGCAGGCATTCAGCGTACATGCCGGTATCGTACCGCTCGGACACAAACGTCATGAGCACACCGCTCCCCGTCCCACCCCGTACCGTGGCAACGATATCTTCCACCGGCACCTCCGCTCCCAGAATAATGGGCGTATGACCTGCGGCGGAAATGTGGGTAGCAGAGGCCACACAGCCCAGATCCGAGCTATAGCCCACAGGTGTCGCCACGAGTATCGTCTGACCTCGCGTCCCGGATGCATAGGAGAGAAACGTTCCCAGAATCAGCCGAAGATTGCTCCGAGCGAAGGATAGATGCACAGCACTCGCCTCATTCTGAAGGTAGAGCGCCTTCACCCGCCGCATCACGGGAAAGACAAACCGATCGGCCATCTCCAATCGCCCCTCACTCGACAAGGCATGTTCCGCCGCTGCCCGCAGTTCAATCGCATCCAGCTTCAGGATGGCCGCCACCGCCGCCGCCACCGGTTCCCGTTCAGTACCGCTGCGGAGCGTATCATCGGAGGCACTACCCGCATCCAGCGTCCCATATCCCCGGGTACCCGGCTGCGTGGGGGCCAGCTCTTCCAGGCGCGAAACCAGGTCATCGGCCTCCAGGTCTACCACATCCCCAATCCGATACCCCGCCCGGAGCAGGCGTGCGATAACGATGAGCCGGTCCAGGAGCTCCCGCGAGTATACGCGTCGTCCCCCTTCGTCCCGCGTGGGACGTACCCCTTGATACCGCCGTTCCCACGCCCGCAACACTTCCGGCGTTAATCCCGTCTTCTGTGAAACCACACTTATCGGAAACATGGCCTAAACATAGCGCTATGTTCATCATTTGTCCATCTTTTGTGTTTGACTGTTGTACAACGTAAGGCCTACATTTCAGTATAACACTCAGGTAGGAGGAGCCTATTATGGATCTATCGCAGTTTACGGTCTCAATCGAAGCGTTTGAGGTCGTCGGACACATCTTAACCCTTGGTTATGCCGCCATGGCAGCATCACTGCTGTACTTCGTGCTGACCAAGAACGACAACATGCCCAAGTATCGCATGTCGTCAGTCCTGTCGGTGGTCGTTATGACCTCAGCTCTGCTGCTGCTGTACACCCAGAAGCAGAGTTGGACAGCGGCGTACACGTTTGACGCCATGGCCGGTGTATACGTCCTGCGGGAAGGCGCCGAGCTGTTCACCAACGGCTTTCGCTATCTCAACTGGATGATCGACGTTCCGATGCTGTTAATTCAGATTCTCTTTGTAGCGGGGATCGCCGGTGTGGCGTTCCGCAAGTATCTGACGCAGTTCAGCATTTCCGGTGTTCTTATGGTGGTCACCGGATACATCGGACAGTTCTATGAGCCGGGCCGGTTGGCGGAGAACATCACCCTCTGGTTGGTGTGGGGCTTCATCTCGACGGTGTTCTTCGTGTGGGTCTTGGTGTTGATCACACGCGTCATCCGCGAAGGCAAGGCCAACATGAAAGGAAGCAAGGCGCAGGGGATCTTCGGCGCCATTCTGCCGCTCTTCTACATCTCCTGGTTCCTGTATCCCGGCGCCTACCTCATGCCGCTGCTCATGTCCGCCGGAATTGCCGACTACGAATTTGCCATCGTGGCACAGCAGCTGACCTACACAGTGGCGGATGTCAGTTCGAAGGTAATCTACGGAGCGATGCTCAACATCTCCTCCACAATTCTCAGCAACGAGCAGGGGTTTGTAGCGGATTGACCGACAAAGACGTACCTACGTAAGACACCAGCTCCCGGCTGGGTATTGCGAGTAGCGGCGGGGACGATTCTGCTACCAGAATCGTCCCCGACTTGTGTCATCTGCTCGGGAGCGGCCGCCCCGGAGTAAATCGACAAGAGAAAAACCCACTACCGCCAGCGGAAGAATAATGAGCACAAGGAACGCGAGCAGCACTTCTATGCGATGCACGGGAAGGTCGCGGATGAGGACCGCTTCACTGGGCTCATCCGGGTTGTAGAAGACGGGTACTCGGTTTCGTTGCTCAATATCGAAACGATCAAGATAGGCAGACGCTCGTTCCTGATCGCGGTAGATCCAGTCAAAAACCGCCAGTTCCTCGCCCGTAAATTCTTCACCATCCACGTCATAGCGGTAGGTTACCTCGGGACGAAAGCGCTCACCGGGAGCGCGGCTATCATCGGGGTCTGAGGAGGGAGCGATTACCACACGTTCCACCGTGCCCAACGTGGACTCCCACTGCAACGTCTCGATGTGCTGATACAATAGCAACCCCGCCGCCAGTAGAAAGAACGCGGAGGTCAGCGAGCGCAGCGCGAACCGCATGATTGCTTCCCGACTATTGCCGCTCAAACGACCCCCTGATCCAACATGGCGTCGGCTACCTTCACGAAGCCGGCGATATTGGCACCGGCGAGAAAGTTACCGGGCTCGTGGTAGCGTTCCGCCGCTTCAGCCACCGAGCGATAGATCGATCGCATGATCTCCCGCAACCGATCATCCACCTCATCAAAGCCCCAGGCAAGGCGCATCGCGTTCTGGCTCATCTCCAGACCACTGGTGGCAACCCCGCCGGCGTTGGCAGCCTTGGCAGGACCAAACAGGACCTTTCCCGCCAGGAGCACATCAATCGCCCCCGGCGTGGTGGGCATATTGGCACCCTCTGAGACAACCTTACAGCCGTTGGCCACCAGCGTCTTCGCCTCCGCCTCGTCGATTTCATTCTGAGTGGCGGAAGGGAACGCCGCCTGGGCGGGGATGTTCCAGGGATGGGCGTCCGCGGTGAACTCTACGCCGAACTCCTGGGCATACTCTTTGATCCGCCCCCGCTTCACATTCTTGAGTTCCATCACCCACTGCAATTTCTCTTCGGTGATTCCGTGGGGGTCGTAAATGAACCCGGAGGAGTCGGAGAGGGTCACCGGTTTCGCGCCCAGCTCCAACAGCTTCCGCACGGTGTACTGCGCCACGTTGCCGCTCCCGGAGACAAGGCACGTTTTCCCCTCAATCGAGTCGCCGGTAGCTTGGAGCATTTCTTCAGCAAAGTAGACCGCGCCATAGCCGGTGGCCTCGGGGCGCACCAACGATCCACCCCAGTTAAGCCCCTTTCCAGTGAGTGTCCCGGTAAACTGGTTTCGAAGACGTTTGAAGTGGCCGAAGAGATAGCCGATCTCCCGACCACCGACACCGATATCTCCGGCGGGGACGTCCGTTTCCGCGCCGATATGGCGGGATAGCTCGGTCATCAGGGACTGGCAGAAGCGCATTACCTCGCCGTCGGACTTACCCTTGGGATCGAAGTCGCTCCCGCCTTTCCCGCCACCCATCTGCAAGCCGGTGAGGCTGTTCTTGAAAACCTGCTCAAACGCCAGGAACTTCATGATGCTCATGTTTACTGAGGGATGAAAGCGCAAGCCCCCTTTGTAGGGGCCCAAGGCACTGGAGAACTGCACGCGGTAGCCACGGTTGACCTGGATGGAGCCGTCATCGGCCACCCAGGGGACGCGGAAGGTAATCGTCCGCTCCGGCTCCACCAGCCGCTCCAGAATTGCCGCGTCGCGATACTCGGGATGCTGTTCGATAACTGGGCCCAACGTTCCGAGCACCTCGTCCACAGCTTGGAGAAACTCAGGTTGGTGGGTGTTGCGGGACCGCAGGTCTTCAAAAACGGATTGGGTATATGACATCAATAGCTCCTGTGGGGCGCATCATAACCGGTGAGGCCGTGGGTCGCAACGAGAAACGGCCGTCGCATCCTACAAAGATACGACGGCCGCCGAGTGTCATGGGGAGGCAGGAGTACTACAGGGTCAGCTGGAATCCTTCGTCACCGAAGATCCGATTGTCACCCTGATAGTCGCGAATACCGCCTGCGTTGAAGACCGTTTCGTAACCGAGGGCCTCCAGGGCATCTTTCATGTAGCCGGCACGAGTGCCGGAGCCACACATCAGGAAGATCTCCCGATCTTTTGCGCCGAAGATGTTTTCGATACGAGCGGCGGAAGTGATGTCACTTTCCTCGAACTCCCAGTCGGCACGATCAAAGGAGGTCTCGTCGAAGTACTGGAAGAAGGAGACCAGCTCAAAGCCGTCAATGTAACCGCCGACGTACAGGTCCTCCACGTTGCGTAGATCCACGTACTTGGCACCGGGGCGACTCATGTAGGAGTCGATGTTCTCCATCGTCACCTCATCGGGAAGCGCCTGGGCACCGGCGTAACTCCCGTCACCGAGCACTTTGTTCTCACCGTCGTAGTCGCGGATACCACCGGCGTTAAACACCGTGGTGTATCCCAGAGACTCCA
>CAYQRW010000026.1:17218-22330 GCA_964419735.1 uncultured Spirochaeta sp. | reverse complement strand
CGGGACATGCCGCCGGCAAAGGCGTTTACCCCTACCGGGAGACTTCTGAGGCTTTGCTTGCTGGTGAGGACAAAGACGAAGACAAACTCGTTCCAGTTGTTCACGAAGGAGAAGATCGTCATCGTTGCCACCACCGGCGCGCTGATCGGGCGAATCACGTGCCAGAAGATCCTTAGGTAGCTTGCTCCGTCGATCCGCGCTACCTCCTCCAGGGAGTCGGGAATCCCGCGGATATAGGAGGTGGAAAGATAGATCAAGAAGGGGAGTCCAAACGCCACGTAGGGAAGGATCACTCCTAACCGGGTATCGTCGATTCCCAGCCGCGTTTCCAGAATGAACAGCGGCACCAGTACCGAGTGAGCGGTAACCAGTAGTCCCATGATAAAGAACGTGTACAGGTAATGGGAAATGCGAAATCCGAACTTGGCAAACCCATACCCCGCCCCCAACGCCAGAAACACCGTGATCAGCGTGGCGGAGGCGGTGTAGATCACACTATTGATCGTATACAACCCCAGACTGCCGATCTCCCAGGCGCGGGTGAAGTTCCGAATGTGGAACTCCGTGGGTAGGGCAAAGACGTTGCGCACGATCTCCGGATGGGGCTTGAGCGAACTGTAAAACAGCCAGATCAGTGGTGCCAGGGTGAGTACGGTAAAGAACACCATGAACACGGTGGCAAAGACCTTCCAGGCCACCACATCGCGATTGCGGGCGACCCCCGCGGTGAGATCAGACATAGCGCGCCTCCAATCTTCGAAAGACCGCCTGCACGGCGGTAATCAGTCCCAGGCTTAGGAAGACGATCATCATGGATACGGCACTTCCAAATCCGTAGTTGTAGTATTTAAACGTATTGAGATACATGTAGATCGCGATCACCTCGGTGTAGTGGGCGGGGCCCCCGCCGGTCATGGCGAAGATCAGATCGAAGCTTTTCAGGCTGCCGGCGATGGCAAAGACCGCGGTGGTAAACACGATATTCACCATCTGCGGCAGGACTACTCGTAGTAGGATCTGGTGTTCCCGGGCGCCGTCGATCACCGCCGCTTCGATCACGCCGGGGTCGATGCGCTGCAGATTGGCCAGGAAGATCACCATGTAGATTCCGGTGTACATCCATAAAATCACGAAGAGAATCGGCAGTATGGCGAAGGTGCGACTCTCGAATATGGTAAGCACGAAGCGGTCGTTTTCGGAAAGGATGCGCACGAACTCGGTGAACAGGCCGCGGGGCGAGA
The DNA here is from genome assembly GCA_964419735.1 of uncultured Spirochaeta sp. Classification (GTDB taxonomy): domain Bacteria; phylum Spirochaetota; class Spirochaetia; order DSM-27196; family Alkalispirochaetaceae; genus Alkalispirochaeta. The sequence goes on along the minus strand of CAYQRW010000026.1, from coordinate 21,089 downwards.
AGATCTGATTCCACAGTTTTGCCACCACGATCGCCGAAATGGTGATCGGCAGAAAGATCATCGTTTCAAAGAAGGCGTATCCCCGGACCATGCGCCGGTAGATAATGTACGCTAGGGCGAACCCGAAGGGTATCTGCCCAAAGACCGAAACCGCCACGATGAGCAAGTTGTTCCGCAGGCCCAAGCGAAACACGGGATCGGTAAACATCCGGGTATAGTTGTCCAGACCCACGAACGTGGGGGCACTGAGGCCGTTCCACTCGGTGAATCCGGCAACCAGACTGAACAGGATCGGAAAGATGATAATGGAGGCGTAGACTAAGACCGCCGGTCCCACCAGCACTCCATAGGCAACTTTTTTCTCTCGGGAAATCGTCATCGGTATCCTCGACTATAGGGTGGGATGAAGGGCCCCACCGCGCGCACTCGGCGCGGAGAGACCCTTCGGTTGCACTCTGATCTGATCAGCTACGGCCGGTGTCGTTCTCTTCGACCCATTCCTCGTAGCGATCACCCACTTCCTGAGGGGTTACGTTTCCAAACATCATCTCCTGCAGGAGCGGATGGAGGACACCCATGCCCTCGGCGTCCATGACCGCATCGATCACATAGCCGCCGGGCGTCGAGTTAAGGAAATCCGCGAGCTTCAGGGTAAGCACGGGGGAGTCCGCAGGAAGCTCGATGTCAACCGCCGGAAGCCAGCCCTGTTCCGCCTTGATGCGAGATCCCTCGGGTCCGGCAAAGAAGTAGATCCATTCCCAGGCGGCGTCGGCCATTTCACCTTCCAGCTCGGCGTTCATACCAAAGCCGGTGCCCGGAACGATCGCCGTGGATCCGGGCTGGCCCTGTTCATTGGGCAGTTCCGGAAAGACGTTGTAGGACACATACTCGAACTGGTCTTCGGTCATTTCACCGCTGAGATTGCTGGTTCTCCAGCCGCCGTCGATGAAGTACACCGCTTCCTCGGTGACGAAGTCGGTGAGCGCTTCACCATAGGAGGCCTGGTTGATTCCGGGGCTGAACATCTCGTTCTCGTGGAGCGTCTCAATCACTTCTACCGCGCGGACGAACTCCGGATCGCTAAAGCTGGCGTCCCCCACCACGGCGCGGTCAAACCAATCGCGGCCGGCGGTGCGCTCCACCAGGGCGCTGAGGAGGGTGCTCTGCATCTGCCATCCGTCGGCGTTGTCCATGGCGATCGGAATGTATCCCGCTTCACGAATCACTTCACCCTGTTCCAGGAGCTCCTCCAGCGTTTCCGGGAACTCCAGGCCCAGTTCATCCAGCAGACGGTCGTTGGCGAACATCACGTGGGTGGCGGTGACCTGTTCGGGTAGTTCCCAGATCTCTCCGTTGGGACCTTGCGGTGCCAGGGCGGCGGGAGCAAACTCATCGCGCACCTGGTCGACCCAGGGGCTCAGGTCTTTAACCGCTCCGCTGCCGGTGACATCGCCGGTGCGTTTGCCGGGCCACAGGAATACGGCGTCCGGGAGCTGGTCGGCAATCGCGGAAGACTGCAGCTTGTTGTGGTACGGCTCGTTGAACAAATAGTCAAACTCCAGCCGAATATCGGGGTTGGCGGCGTGAAACGCATCTACCAGTTCCTCGAAGTTTCCCGATGACGTGTTGTCCGCCAAGTCCAGATAGTGCAGGACCTCCAGCGTGATAACATCCTCATCTTCGGCGGTCTCCTGTTGCCCTCCGGCAAAGACAAAACCGCCAATTAACGCAACGATGGCCAGAGCCATCAGAATTCGCTTGTGTAGCATGGTGCTACCTCCCTTTGTATATCACACCGGTGGTGTGAAGTTTTTCAGGATCCCCCCACAGGATCCAAATTGAGACCTCGTTCAGTAATCTGAGTGAGCACGCTGCTCCGCTCGTGACGGTTGCGGATATCTCCCAGCGGGAAAATCTGGTCCGAGAACAGGCGGTCCAGCATCATCGCCGCGGCGCCGGCCACCACCGCCTGGTGGCCGTAGCTGGAGTAGGAGATCTCGCACTCCACACCTGTCTCGTAGGGCCAGTTTCGCCGCAGTTCCTCATCGATAATCGGTGTCAGTTCGTCGCGGTACTTGCGGATATCGCCACCGATAAACAGGTGGTCCAGGTTCAAGACGTTGATAATCAGCGCCACATTCCGGGCAAGCTCCTCGAACAGTCGCGTGCGGATCGCCGGGTCGGTGGTGACAAGCTCCGCCTCGGCATCGGATAGAGTGAACTGGCCTGAGCCTTCACCGTTCCAGAAGGCGCTGCGAAACTCACCAGCGGTGAAGCGGGATCCCGGATAGAGCGTGCCGTTGATCGCGATACCGATACCCACACCGATACCACCGTAGAGGTGGCGCCCGGAGGGTGATTCCCGCAGCTGCACCAGGAGGTACAAGAAGTCATGAACGGTGGTACCGCGATGGGCGGTGAGCTCTCCCCAGGCGCAGGCGTTGGCGTCGTTCTCGGCGATCACCGGTATTCCCAGCTTCTCCGCAACGCCGGTCTGAAAGTCGTACTGCTCCGTGAGTTCCATCGGGATGGACCGGTAGATTACGTTTTGAATGGAGTTGACTAGTCCACCCATGGCCACCCCGATGCCCACCAGCCGGCCGCGAAACTCAGGGATCGCGTCCAGCAGTTCTTCCAGCAACCCCAGGAGATACTCTTCAAATCCGTGACCATCGCGGGGGCGGTCGGCTTCCCACTCGCGGATGAGACCACCGGAGAGATCGTAGAGCACCGCCCGGAAGTAGTCCGGCTGCAACTCTACGCCCAGGACGAATCCGTAGTCCGGTTGCAACGCGAGTTTCACCGGACGCCGTCCACCTTGCGGGGAGGCATCCCCCTGAGCGATCTCGCGGAGAATGCCGCTTTCCAGCAACTCTGCCACAACCGATGAGACGGTGGACTTATCCAGCCCGAGTCGTTCGGCGATATCCACCCGGCTGGTACCGGGGTGGTGCCAGATGACGCGGAGGATGCGGGAACGGTTCATGACTCGATTTCGCTTGCTCGCCGATGCCACTCGTGCTACACTCCTGTTAGTTGGTTTTAAAACCAACTTCAGTCTTACACGATATTTCGGTGGCGTCAACATCAAAGTGCAGGAGTTTTACATGATCGATCTTAGCGGCGAATGGCAGCTTCTTGATGAAACCGGCACCCACGAGGTGCCGATCCAAATTCCCGGCGACGTCCACACCGCGCTGCGGGCTGCCGAACTGATTCCCGACCCGTTTTATGGGCAGAACGAACTCGAGGTGCAGTGGGTAGGACGCCGTGGATGGACGGTGCGCCGCACGCTGTCCCTTGCGCCGGAGACGCTCAACGCTTCTGATCGCTGGCTGCTGGAGCTGGATATGGTGGATACCGTGGCGGAGGTGTTCCTCAACGGCCGGCTGGTGGCGCGAAACTCCTCGATGTTCGTTCCCTTCCGGGAAGACGTGGCGGAATCGCTGGTGGCGGGGGACAACCTCCTGGAGGTCCGGTTTGACTCACCGGAGCGCGCGGCTGAGGCGCGCGCGGCGCTCCTGCCGTATCCGGTGCCGCACCAGGTGTATCCCCACCAGTCGATGCACCGTAACCTGCTGCGTAAGACGCAATGCCATGGCAGCTGGGATTGGGGGATCGCGATGATGGTAAGCGGAATCTACGGTGGTGCTCGGTTGCGGCCGGCTGCCGTGGATGACGTGCGTAATATGTGGGTCACCCCGCGCCGCGCCGCCGGTAGTGAGCGCCTATGGGAAGTCCCCGTGCACATCGAGTGGGACCGACCTGGTCTGGCTCCGGGAGACTGCGCCTATCCGGAGGAGATTCCGGCATTTACGGTGCGCCTCGGGGACCCCGCCGGGCAGGAGATCGCGCGCCACCAGGTAGCTTC
>CAYQRW010000026.1:0-17118 GCA_964419735.1 uncultured Spirochaeta sp. | reverse complement strand
GCGCCCGCCACGGTCCGCGTTGAACGGCCCGGGGAGCTTACCGTGACGCTCTCGGTGAGTGATCCGCTGCTGTGGTGGCCGGCGGGCTACGGTGACCAGCCGCTGTACCGCGTCACGGTGGAGTGGGCTGGGGGGAGCCGGTCTGTACGCACCGCTTTTCGCACCGTGGAAGTCATCAATAACCGGGACGAGACCGGTACCAGCATGTTCTTCCGCGTAAACGGTCGGGACCTCTGGGCAAAAGGGGCCAACTGGATTCCGGTGGATGCGTTTCCCTCACGCCAGACCGACGATCGCTACCGCCGCCTCTTGCAGGATGCCCGCGACGCGCACATGAACATGATTCGCGTCTGGGGAGGAGGGCAGTACGAACCGGAGGTGTTTTATGATACCTGCGATGAGTTGGGTCTGCTGGTGTGGCAGGATTTCATGTTCTCCTGCTCCCTGTACCCCTCAGAAGAGTGGTTCATGGCGGAGGTTGCAGAGGAGGTGCGCAGCCAGGTGAAGCGCCTGGCCTCGCATCCATCGATCGCGTTGTGGTGTGGTAACAACGAGAACATCGGCGCCCTGGGCTGGTTTGAAGAATCGCTTGCACAACCCGGCCGCTATCTCATCGATTTTGACCGCCTCAATAACGGGGTGGTGGCCCGAGAGGTGCGCGCCATTGACGATACCCGGGTGTTCTGGCCCAGTTCTCCCGCGGCGGGGGAGGGAGACTTCTCGGATAACTGGCACGACGACTCCGCCGGTGATATGCACTATTGGAGCGTGTGGCATGAGGGAAAGCCCTTTAGCGCCTACTACGAGGTGACGCCCCGGTTCTGTTCAGAGTTTGGCTTCCAGTCCTTTCCCAGCGTGGCAACGGTGCGTTCCTTTGCCGGGGAGGGGCAACTCAACCCCACCGCCCCCGACGTAGAGCACCACCAGCGCCACGAGCGCGGCAACACCGTCATCCTGGAGACGATGTCGCGCTACTTTCGGATGCCGTTTTCCTTTGAAGCGTTCGTCTACCTCAGTCAGGTGCAGCAGGCGATGGCGATCGGCATGGCGGTTACCTACTGGCGCAGCCGACGCCCGGTAAGCATGGGCGCCCTCTACTGGCAGCTCAACGATCTGTGGCCGGTGGTCTCCTGGTCCAGTATCGAATATGACGGCCGGTGGAAGCTCCTCCACCACGCGGCGCGCCGCTTCTTTGCCCCCCTGCGGCTGGCGGTGTTCACCACGGACGACATGCTCGAGGTTCACCTGCTCAATGATACCGCGGAAACGGTGGCGGAAACGGTAACGATCAGCGGTCTGGACTGGGGCGGCGCCTCCCTGTGGCGGCGGTCTTTACCGGTGGTGGTGGGGCCCGATGCGGTGGGCGAGGTACTCTGCATTGCGGTCAATGAGCTTCCCTTTGACCGGACCGCCGGCTTTGTGGTAGCAACGGTAGAGGATAGTGCGGTTCCGGTGGAACGGGACTTTGCACTGCTCAGTGAGTACAAGCACGCCGAGCTGCTTCCCCCGCAGGTGACCGCCGAGGTGGACGCTTCCGGCGAGACGATGACGCTCAGGTGTGCGAAAGCGCCGGCGTTCTGGACCACCGTTGAGTATGATGATCCCGCGGCTCGTCCGGAGGATAACGGCCTGCTCATGCTTCCCGGAGAAGAACGAACCGTCTCGATTCGCCACGGGCGTCCCGGACTCACGGTGAGCGCGATTCGCACGATTCGAGACACCTATCAGTAGATATCGACCAACATTAGAAATGCACCATAAGGAGCCAACATGAACACACGAGAGTTTCCGCAATCCTTCGTTTGGGGAGTGGCCGCCGCCAGCTATCAGGTTGAGGGAGCCGTAGACGCAGGCGGAAGGGGTGCGAGTATTTGGGATACCTTCTCCCACACCCCCGGCAATGTACTTCACGGACATACTGGAGACGTGGCGGTGGATCAGTACCACCGGTATCCGGAAGATGTACAGCTCATGCGGGAGATGGGGGCCCATTCCTACCGCTTCTCTATTTCCTGGCCCCGGGTACAACCGGAGGGAAGCGGGACGTTCAACCCCAAGGGGTTCGACTACTACAAACGCCTCGCCGATGAGTTGCACGGTCAAGGACTCACCGCCGCCGCCACGCTGTACCACTGGGATCTGCCGCAGGCATTGGAAGATGCCGGGGGATGGCCGATCCGGGATACCGCCCAGCGCTTTGCCGAGTACTCCCGAGAGGCGTTTCGGATCCTGGGGGACTATGTGGACCTGTGGATCACGCTGAACGAACCGTGGTGTAGCTCGGTGCTCGGCTACTATGTGGGCGTGCACGCCCCCGGCCGGCAGGATCAGAGTGCCTCCTGGGCCGCGGGCCACCACCTGTTGCTGGGCCACGGTCTGGCTATGGAAGCGTATCGCAGCGAGCGCGGATCCGGCGACGGCGTGGCACCGATCGGTATCACCCACAACCTGGAAAGTGCTCGGCCGGCAACCAACACCGCTGCCGACCGGGAAGCGGTGGATCGCGCCACGGACATGCGCACGCGATTCTTCCTGGATCCGCTGTTGGGTCGCGGCTACCCGGAACGCCACTTTGCCGCCTATCCTGAGAGTACGCCACCTCCGGTTCAGCCGGGGGACATGGAGACGATCGCCGCCCCCATAGATTTTCTGGGCCTCAACTTCTACTACGAGCCCGTCCTATCGGCGGCGCCGGTGGGACCGGAGGGGACCTTCCAGGATGGTGTCGCCTGTCACCCCGAGGGATTCCGCGAGGTGCCGACCTACCACGAACGGACCGAAATGGATTGGCCGGTGACCCCGCGCGGGCTGTATCGCCACCTGAAATGGGTCTGGGCGCACACCGAAGGACGGTTTCCGCTGTATATCACGGAGAACGGCTGCGCCATGCCGGATGAACTCACCGCCGACGGTCTGCGCTGCCACGATCCACGGCGCGTCTCCTACCTGCGCGAGCATTTCACCGCCGCCCTGGACGCGATCGAGGAGGGCGTAGACCTGCGCGGGTACTTCGTCTGGAGTCTTATCGACAACTTCGAGTGGGCCCTGGGCTATACCAAACGCTTCGGCGTTATCTACGCGGACTATATCAACCAGCGCCGGGTTCCCAAGGACAGCTACTACTTCATGCGGGAAGTGATTAGCGGCGCCGAGTTGTTGTAGGGACTACCATCGCTTGCCTAGAAACAGAAGCGGCACATCCTGCTCACCGCCGGTGGGTAGGGTGCGCTCCACCGCGTCAACAAACCCCTGGCGTCGGTAGAACGACACGTTGCGTGCCCCGGGGCTGGTAACCAGATGGATGCCTCCCGCCCCCGCCGCGGCCACCGCCGATGATAAGGTTTCCACCAACCGGCCCCCTAATCCCAGTCCACGGCTGGCGGCGGTGAGATTGATGTGCAGGTGTGCGGGGTAGCTCCCGTAGAGATCGTCGAAGATTGGAACGTGGGCGGCCACGCGGTACAGCTCAGCGTGAGATCTGGTGTCCGCCACGCCGCAGATATAGCCCAACACGATCGGCTCGGCCCCCTCGGCTACCGCCACGAAGAAGAACTCCGGCGCGCGGAGCGCGTAATAGCCGAAGTAACGCCACTGAAAGGCGCTCCGTTCCGCGGGTGATTCAAACTGCGACGTATTGGCGGTCTCCCAGAACACGGCCTCGGCTCCCGAGAGGTACCGGGCGCGGGTATCCTCCCGGCAGGCGGCGAGGGAGGTGACGGTAGAAATCATGCCGACATGGTAGCACGATCTCAGGATTCCGGTGCATCATGCCGGCGATGTATGATCAGGAGTATGAAACCTCGTGGAAGTACGTGATCTGGGACTGGAACGGCACGCTCCTGGACGATCTGTGGCTGGCGCTGGAGGTGGCCAACGGCATGCTCCGGCGGCGGGACAAACCCGAGATGGATACCCACCGCTACCGGGAGATTTTCGACTTTCCCGTGGAGCATTACTACCGCCGGGCAGGGTTTGATTTTGCGGTGGAGCCGTTTTCGGTGCTCGCGGATGAATTTATCGCAGGCTTTAACTCGCAGGTGCACCAGTGCCCCCTCCACGACGGCGTGGAGGAGGTGCTCCGCGCGCTTCAGCAGCGCAACGTGACGCAGATGGTACTATCCGCCAGCCGGGAGACGTCGCTTCGGGATGCGGTACACCACCACCGCCTCCACCACTACTTCGATGCACTCCACGGGCTAAGCGACCATCTGGCCGTATCCAAGGCACAGGTGGGGCGGGAGCTGATCGCCCGTTCTGGGATAGATCCCACGCAGGCGCTCATGGTGGGTGATACCGTCCACGATGCGGAGGTGGCGCGGGAAATGGGCGTAGCCTGTATTCTGATCGCCTCCGGTCACCATTCCCGCGGTCGCCTGGAGGCTACCGGCGTGCCGGTGTACGACACCCTCCGGGAGACGGCCTTAGCGTCGCGGCGGAGTCAGTAGTTTCCGCGCCAGGAGTTTTCGGTCATCGGTACCAGGGGAGTCGTGGTGACCGATGTCCGCTCCCCGGCGAGCAGCGGAGCTACGTGCTCTTTCCAGTGGCTGTAGTGATCGGTTTCCTTGTGGGCGAAGGTCGACGCCTCGTCCCGGTACGCCTCGTAGAGGTAGTAGGTGCTGGGATCATCGTTGTCCCGCAGAACATCAAAGCGCAGTACCCCCGGTTCGGTGAGCGACGCCTCGTGATTCTCGGTAGTGAGTCGCTCAAACTCATCTTCGCTTCCCGGGTTCACGTGGACGGTAATTATTCGCACTATCATAGGTTCCTCCCTATCGGACACCGAGGAGGTCTTCCACCTGCTCTCGAGTTACCTGCTCCTTCTCCAGGAGCGCTTCAGCCAGTTTGTCTAGCCCGTCGCGTTTCGTTTGGACGATTTCCACGGCGCGGGAGTACGCCTCATTTAGGATCTCCCGCACTTCATCATCGATTTCCCGGGCGGTGGAATCGCTGTACTGGCGCTGGTGTCCCAACTCGCTGCCGAGAAACACCTCGCGCTCGCCGGAACCAAACGCCACGTTTCCGAACCGCTCGCTCATGCCCCATTCGAGCACCATCTGCCGGGCGATACTGTACGCTTGTTTGAGGTCGTTGGCGGCGCCACTGGTGATTTCTCCGATGACCTCCGCCTCCGCCGCGCGGCCACCCATCATCACCGCCAGGCGGTCGGTAATGTAATCGCGACGATACAGGTACTTGTCACCCTCCGGGAGCTGCTCAGTGAGCCCCATGGCGCGCTCCCGGGGAATGATCGTTACCTTGTGCACCGGTTCCGCCTGCGGTACGTGAACCGCCACCAGCGCGTGACCGGCCTCGTGGTAGGCCACGGTGCGGCGTTCCTCATCGCTCATTACCACGCCGCTGCGTTCCAGCCCGAGGACGATCTTATCCCGGGCGGCGAGGATATCCTCGTAGGACACCTTCTTGTGACGGGCGCGGGCTGCCATGAGCGACGCCTCATTCAGGAGGTTTGCCAGGTCGGCACCGCTGAATCCGGCGGTGCTGCGGGCGATGGAGTCGATATCCACATCGTCCTCCATCGGCCGTCGGGCGGCGTGAATCTTGAGAATCGCCTCCCGGTCACGTACCGCCGGAGCGGGAACGGTAATGCGCCGGTCAAAGCGACCGGGCCGCAGGAGCGCCGGGTCCAGTACGTCCGGCCGGTTGGTGGCCGCCAGCACGATCACCGTTTCCGATTTGTCAAAGCCGTCCATCTCAGACAGAAGCTGGTTCAGCGTCTGCTCCCGCTCGTCGTGGCCGCCCCCGAGCCCGGCGCCCCGTTGCCGCCCGATAGAGTCGATCTCATCGATAAAGACGATGCCCGGGCTGTTCTCCCGGGCGTCCTTGAACAGATCCCGCACGCGGCTGGCACCGACACCTACGAACATCTCCACGAAGTCGGATCCGGAGATCGAGTAGAAGGGAACGTCCGCTTCTCCCGCCACGGCGCGGGCGATCAGCGTCTTTCCCGATCCCGGCGGCCCCACCATGAGAACCCCATGAGGAATCTCGGCTCCCATCTCCTGGTAGCGCTCCGGGTTGCGGAGAAAGTCCACCACCTCCTGCAGCTCAACCTTGGCGGAGTCGGCGCCGGCCACATCACCGAAGGTTGTGTCGCTGTCCGATTTCTGAAACTTCTTGGCCTTGCTCTTACCTACGTTGAACATGCCCTGCATGCCGCCGCCACCCTGCTGGCGCATGGCGCGGGACATGCGGACGAAGATCCAGATCATGATCGCGAAGGGCAGCAAGTTCAACAGAATCGCCAGTCCCGAATTGTCCGGAGTGGGCAGGGTATTTACCTCGACGCCCTCCTGATCGATCCGATCAAGGTACTCGCCACTCACCGATCGCGGAATATACGTCTGAAACTCCGTAACCGGTTGATCCTGGTAGGTGACTTCACTGCTGAGGACACCGGTGACCGTCTCTTCCTGGACGGTGATCGACCGCACGTTGCCGTCTTCCAGCTGCTGCGTAAAAAAGGAGTAGGGAACGCTGTTCTGCTGCGCGTTCATGAATAGCGTGGAGATCGAAGGTATGAGGAACAGCAACGGAATGATGGCAAACATCGCCATTTTCCGCCGCCGCATCGGGTCCGGGGGTTGTTGATTATTATTGTCGCTCATGTCTCAGGGAACATACTAACACGGGGAGGGGGGCGTCGAACTACCGCCTGGGTGTCCGACCTCATGACGACCCGTCCTCGGGCCTCCGGCTGAGAAGCTCTGCCACACGGTGGTACTCCTCGATAACTCGGCGGGCTCCCGCGGTCACATCTTCGAGCGCATATGTGCCGGAATCGATACTGCGCTGTAACTCTTCAGCGGCGGTGGCCAGGCGCTTGAGGCGCATCGTTCGGGCAGACCCGAGAATTTTATGAGCGGCTGTGCGCAGCGAGGAGAGGTCACCAAGATCGGCACGGTCCTCCGCCGGAATCGCAGCATGGAGCGCCTCGATCTTCGCGGGGAAGTCGGTATGAAATAGGTGGATGAACTGTTTCAGGAGCTCGTGGTCGCCATGGATCGAGCTGAGTAGCTCCTGTTGGTCAAATATGTCGCTGGAGTCGGACATTACGCCATCACGTGGGGGCCCGGCTCCCGGTGAGTTTTCGGATCTCCGAAAGTACCGCGGAGGCGGCGGTGTGGCCGCGCTCAATCATTTCCTCGGCATGCGAAAGGTCGTGGTAGTTAAACTCGTTCAGATCCGGCTGGATCACGAGATCCGCATCCTCCCGTCCCTCGGCGCTGGTGCGATCGAGGAGCATGGCAAAACTGCGAAAGGTAACGTCCAGCAGGTTCACTGGAAGCTGCGGATCGGGACGTTGCGAGTTGAGGTCAACGCCGATCACCACATCGGCTCCCATCTCCCGTGCCAACGCGCTGGGGAGGTTATTCGTAACCCCGCCATCCACATAGGCAGACTCGCCTTCTACCAACGGCTCAAAGATGCCCGGCACGGAACAGCTGGCCCGCACCGCCCGTGCCACCGATCCTTCGGAAAACACGACCTCCTCGGCGCTGGCGATGTCGGTGGCCACGGCACGAAAAGGAATTTGCAAGTCGTTGAAATCGGTCTGGCCGAGGAGTTCGCTCACAAACGCCTCCAACTTCTTAGCCGTCACCAGTCCCAATCCGGACAGGGTAGGGGACACCAGCTTCTGCCACTTAAGATTGCCGGCGACCCGCCCCATCTGCTCCGACGTATAGCCGCCGGCCATGAGCGCACCTACCACCGAGCCCACACTGGTGCCGGTAATCACATGCACGGGAATCTGATGCTCGGCGAGGACCTGAATCACCCCGAGATGTGCGAATCCCCGCGCCGCACCGCCGCTCAGGGCCAATCCAACTGTGGGATTCCGTTTGTGTTTCCTCATACCGCTATTTTGCGTCCGAAGCGTGGATGAGATCAAGATACTCTCCCGCCGTGAGGTACACCTGTACCGCCGATTGAAACGTATCGATCTCGCTGCGTCGTCGATTCAGTTGGAGTTGCTCCAGTTGCAACTCAGTCCGGCGTCCTTGTTGGACGAGGAGCATCGCCTCCTCTTCCGCAGTCCGATCGCGTTGGAGCTGGAGCTCCGCGGCCGCCAGGGCTTGCCGCTCTAACGTGAGTGACTGCATGCTGAGTTCGCGCTCCAGCTCCGCCGTGGAACGTTGCGCCGCTACTTCCAAGCGCTGCAGCTCCAACTCCTCCCGCCGGCGTTGCTCCAGATTAGCCTCGTTCTGGCCGGGGGAGAGGCGCAGTTGAATGCCACCACTGGCGGTGGGCCGGTTCCGATCAGGCGGGAAGGAGACCCCCGCCGTGAGTGAGAGATCCGGACGCCACGGGCGGGTAGTACGCAGCTCCCGTTCCTGGGCAGCCAGTTCTGCTTCCGCAAGAAGGAGGGCCGCGGTAATCGGCGACGCATCCTGATGCCTCTCCACCCGGGTCAGCCGACGTTCCACCAGGTCCCCCAGTTCCGTAACGGACAAGGGCAGTACCTCGAGCAGGACATCGGCCAGGGCTACTACTCGCGCTAAGTCGGTCTCGCTCTGCAGTTCCCGTTGCTGTGCCGCAAACGTTTCCTGCCGTGCTTCAATGAGCGCAATTTGCCGATCCTGGACATCCTGGAATGACGCCTCCCCCAACTCTTGACGGCGGGTCTCAACCTCATATTCACGGTTCCGCAACTGCAGCGTTTCTTCAGCTAGGGCGCGTTCCTGCCGGCGCACCAAGATCTCCAGTGCCGCCGCCTCGGCGCTCCGTGCGGTACTCCGATGGGCTTCGTTGAAGCGAACCACTGCGACCTGGTAGTCACGGTCCTGCGCCCAGGACGTGCGGGGCGCCGTGAGGGGTGATACCTCGACGGAGGCGAACTCCCGGGAGCTGATCTCCCCTGAGTCGGTGATGTCGGTAGTGACCCCCGCCTGCAGGGCCAGTTGGGAGTACGGTTCGGCGCGAATCGAGGTACCGAACTCCCAGGGAGCGGCCTGCCCCGACTGGTAGTCCCCGCTGAGATTCAGCGCGGAGGCATCCCATCCCGGCGTTGCATCCAGATCCTCCTGAGCGGTGCGTACCGTCTGGGCTGCGCGCCGGACGGATAGATTCCACTCCGGCGCCCGTCGTGCGATCTCCACCACTGAGAGTTCCCGCGCATCCCCGGGTCCGTCCTGTGCGGCGAGGACCGTCGTCCCCGGCACACTGCCCAACACCGCAGCGACTGCGGCAATATATCCGATGCGATTGATCATGCATCCTCCCGGCGTATGTTGATCAGACTCATGAGACCTGGTACCAGAAACAGCGTGAACAGGGTAGAAACCACCAGTCCGCCGGAGACGGCGATCCCCAAGGGCTGCACGATATTAGAACCCTCTCCCAGGCCGATCGCAATGGGGAGCATGCCAAAGACGGTGGTGAGCATCGTCATAAGGATGGGAGCGAAGCGCAACGTCGCCGATTCCACGATCGCCTCGATCCGGTCGGCGGCGTGGTGGCGCAGACGAAGATAGAAATCGATCATGATGATCGCGTTGTTCACCACGATCCCCCCTAACAGGATCGTTCCCAGCATCGAGTTGAGACTTAAGGTTGAGTTGAACACGTACAGACTTGCCACGACCCCGATGAAGCCGAAGGGCACTGACACAAGAATGATGAGCGGAATCACCAGAGAGTTGAACTGAAACGCCAACAGCAGAAATATGAGTACCAGGGAGACCGCCAGCGCCACAAACAGGGACTGGATCGCACCGTCCAGCTCTTCCTGGGGATTGTTAAAGCGGATTGAGAATCCCGGCGGGAGATCGAGTGTCGACTCCACCGCCTCCCTGACGATCGCTTCGCTCTCGGAACGTTCCGCAGCAGTAGTGGCCGGTGCCATCCGGCCGTACAGCCGGAAGATGCGTTCGCCGTCCTCGGAGGCGATTCCGGAGACCCCGGTACTCTCGGTGAAATCGAAGAAGTGCTTCATGGGGACCGCACTGTCACCGAGGGGAAGCAGCATGTTCTGCAACCGGGAACGCCCCTCAATCATCTCCTCCGGATAGGATGCCCGGACAGGAATCCGGTCCCCGCCATCGGTGAATTCTACGGCTGTGGTTCCTCTAAGAATGGTCATAATCAAGGATAGCAAGTCTGATTCTGTGTAGCCCGGAGTACCTTCGATGATCTCACTTCGGGCGGTGAGCTCCAGATCGTCGGAGTAGCTGGTAGAGGGGTTGGTGAAGGACCAACTGTACCGCTCCGTATCGGTGACGATCTCCCGCAACTGTTCCAGAACGCTCACCGCAGCGGTAGGATCGTCTCCGATCACGCTGATCTGCAGATCCATAGTTCTCGGAAGCGGCAGCTGCGCCGGATCCCACTCCATGACGTTGAAGTACCACTCACCCTCGGAGGGAAACTCCTCCTGAAGCTCTCCCAAGACCATTTCTGCCGTATCCGAACTCCTGAGGTTAATGAAGAGTCGATTGAAGCGACCCATCACGTCGGCATAGGTGTCTACCACTTCTGGGCCCACCCGCTCTTGGACGCGCGTTTGAAGTTCCGGGATGACATCATCGATGATCTCGTTGCGATCCTGCACCGCGCTGTTTCTGAAGAAGATCACGATCCGGTCGCTGGAGGGCGCGGACACAATCTCCCGGGGAATCTGGGGCAGCACCACCACGATCGCGACTGCCAGGAGGGCGGCGGAGAGCATAAGTCCGGCCAAAGTGAGGGCGCGGCGACGGAGCATGGCGGTGAGCACGGCGCGGTACGCCCGGCGCATCCCCTCCATCGTCAGGTAGGAGATTCGCTGAAGCCCGGTGAGTGACTCCCCGGCGTGGATGTGCCGGCGGAACATGAGAAACGCCAGCAGCGGGAGCACCGTCAGCGCCACGGTCATCGCGATCAGCAGTGAAAACACCACCGTCTGCGCCTGGTCACCGAGAATCGCGCTGGTCAGGGGTGCGGTGAGAGACAGCGGGAGAAAGACCAGCACCGAGGTGAGCGTGGAGGCGATCACCGGCACCCGTACCTCGGCAACGGCGTCAATAATGATGCTCCTTAGCTCAGCGGCGGAGCCGATCGGCGCCCGGGTCAGGCGCAGGCGGTGGATGTTCTCGATTACCACGATGGAAGAATCGATCACCATTCCCACCGCCAGAGCGATGCCTCCCAGCGATATCAGGTTCAGGCTGACATCGAAGCCGTACATCAGAATAAAGCTGAGAATGATCGTGGTGGGGAGCGACACGCCGATGAGGACCGTGTTGTGCCACTCGCCGAGGCCCAGGAATACCACCACCATCGCCAAGATCGCACCGATCACCGCCGCCTGGATCACGTTCCGCACGGAGCGGTCGATGTAGTCCGCTGGATCCAGATAGATCTCAAACACCGTATCCGCAGGTATGAGGCGCTCCTCTCGGGCCTCCGCCAAGGTGTTTTCGACCTCGCGGCCCATCTCCCGCACATTGCCGCCGTCGATAGGGGTGGCGGTGATCTGGATGCCGCGCTCACCGTTCATCACGAACACCCGAGAGGGCAGGGCGTAGGCGATTTGCACCTCCGCCACATCCTGCAAACGGATCCGTTGATCACCCCGGCGACCGATTTCGATGTTCTCCAGCCGGCTGAGATCCTCGCTCCCCCGGCGATAGCGCACCGTATACGAGCGGTCTCCCTCCTCCAACGTTCCGATGGAGCGGGTGGTGGCATTGGTCTGGAGGGCGTTCTCTACATCAGCGATCGTCAGGCCTGCAGCCAGCAGGGCGTCGTGCCGGAGCGTCACGTCTACCTCAAGCTCCTCCACCGGATAGATATCCACCGTTTCCGCATCCGAGGTCTGGTCAAGACGGGACTGCACCGACGTATCGAGCATCTCGTAGAGCTCTTCCGGACTCACCGAGGGGGCGGTTACGCCGATGATCAGGTATCCCGCGTTTTCTCCGGAGAAGAAGCGCACCTGATACGAGTTTCTTAGGCGGGCCGGAAGCCGAGCATCGATCGCAGACATCGTTGTGTCCACCTCGGTTCGCGCATCATCCGGATCGGTATCCCAGTCGAAGGTAAGCGTGAAGGAGCTACGATCATTCTCATAGGAGGATTCCAGCATATCCACTCCCTCGATGGAGAGGAGCTGCGATTCGATCGTGTCGGCGTAGTCATCGGAGAAATCGATCGCGGAAATACCGGTGTGCGTGATACTGGCGCGCACCCGGGGACGCTGCGTCTGTGGATACAGCTGGATCGGCAGCTGATTCACCAGAACGACACCCAGTCCCACCAGGACGATCGTCAACAGGATCACACCCGTGGATTTACGAAACAGAAACGCGAGGGACAGCATGAATTACCGCTCGTCCCCGGCCACCGGCTGTCCATCGCGTTCGCGGCCGGTGGGGGCGGCCACATAGCGTGTGCCCTCGTCCAGTCCCTCCGCCACGTGGACCAGCTCCCCGAAGGTTGCTCCCAGCTCCACCGGCTGCGCCGCCAGCTCATCGTCGGCGGTTACCGTCCAGACCGCGTCGGAACCAAAGCGGCGCACCACCGCCTCTCGCGGCACGAAGATGCCCCGGACGCGGTCAATCGGCAGCTCGATCACCAGAAACTCGCCGAGACGCACGGACTCCGTCGGGGGAACTTCGAACGTGAGATCGTACAGCCCCGTTTCGTAGTCCGGTTCCTGGGAGCGGGAGCTTACGGTAGCTGAGATCGAATCCCCAGTGGTGGTACGGGCGGTGACGCGCTGTCCCAGGGTAACGCGAAAGGCATCTTTGTCACTGACCAACGTCTCAACGATGAACCCGTCGGTGCCAAGAATCACCACCGCCTGCTGCCCCGCCTGGACTTCCTGAGCATCCCGGACGGAGACCTCGGCGATCCGTCCGGAAACCCGACTGGTCACCGGGGAGGGCTGGTAGAGCTCCAGAGCGTCATCCCGGCGCCGTACCGTTAGGAGAGTTTCTCCCGCGCGTACCTGAGCACCCTCTTCCACGAAAATTTCCTCCACGAATCCGGCGGAAGGCACCGAATGCTCGATCCTGCTGCGGGGACGCAGGCGGCCCGCCACCGAAATGACGTGGGAGCGTTCCTCGATGGCGGTGGTGGATAGGGGAGGTCGTTGCTGTGCGGAGAGCAGTCCCGTCACGAGTATCAGCGTCAGCGTAATCGTGATCACGCGGATGAGACGGGAGATGCGCGGTGAGTGAAACATGAGAACTCCTTGACGGTGGCGGTGTGCGTTGCGCTGCCTTGCACGCCGCCGGGGGCGTACCCGAATAGCCCAAAGATAGTCCCGCGCCACTCATAACAGCAAGCTCGACATTAGCCTCTGTCGTTGCTACCATCTCTCCCACCATGGACATCGTTCTTCCTATTGATCCGTTTCTCGCGGAACTGTTTCCCCACACTATTGACGTTGCTGCGCTGCGCGGGGTCCGTTCCGGCGCCCACGACGATGCGTTGCGGGTGTTGTTGTCGTTCTATTCCCACGGGTCCTCTACTCCCACCGTCTCGGTGGACCGGGAGACCGTGACCGTGCACGTGCCGTCGCTGCCCAAGGTAGCGCACGATGATCCGCGCGTGCAGGAGGCGCTGAGTCTCTTGGAGGCGGAGGATCTCGCGGGAGCGCGGCGTGCGGCGGAGGAGGTCCTGAAGATCGACCCCTCGGTGGCGTTGGTGCATCGGATCCGTGCCGCCAGTTTGCGCGGGGCCGAGGATAGTGGCGCCGCCGTGGACGCCTACCGCACCGGACTATGCTGGAATCCGGAGGATGTGCCGCTGCTGGTCTCCGCCGCCCAGGTGCTGTTAATGGATCGTGACGATGTGGGTCGGGCTCAGGTGTTTCTGGAACGGGCGCGGATCGTAGCACCGCGGGAGCCGCAGGTGCTCCTGGGACAGGCGGTGATTGCCGACTACCAGGATGACTGGGATGGGGCGTTCCGGTTCGCAGTGGAGGTGATGAAGACGGCGGAACCGGACAGTGAGGAACACGCCCAGGGAATGGGCCTGGCCCACGCCACGGCCCGCAAGATCGCCCACGAGCGGCTGGACTCCCTGGAGGACCTGGTCAGGTCATGGGCGGAGACGATTGCCCACAAGGCGGGACGCCCCATCGTGATCGAGCAGAAGAGCGACCTTCCCGCTCCGGCTATGCTGCACATCGCGGAGCCGCATAACCTCGATACACACCATATCTACTACCGGGAACCCTCGCTGCACGCCTACCACCTGATAATCAACCAGCTCACCGTGCTGCGCCGCACGATCGAGGCGCGCGCCACGGGAGAGTCGATCATGGCCGGCACCACCGAGGCGCAGGTGGGAGATTTCAAAGAGGAGTTTGCCGGCTCCATCGGGGATCCCTCCAAGGGTGACGCGTTTCTGGCGCAACTGTTTGCCGCGGTGAACGGACAGATCATCTCCACCCCGGTGGATCTGTTTGTAGAAGCGATCATCCACGATGAGCTGCCGGAGTTCCGGCCGGTGCAGTTTCTGGGCCTCCGGAACCTGGTGGAGGCGGCGGCGCGATCCACGGCGCGCCCCGATGACTCCCCCAATGTGCCGACACCGATTAAGCGCGTCTCCATGGTCCTTAACCTGGTGGTGGCGCACCTGTACCGCGACCTCTACGGTCACGATGTGCCGGCGCAGTTCAAAATCGCTGAGGAAGATCGGCAGATGGCGGAGCGCTTCTACGGGCGGTTTCTGGAGCTTGCCCGAGAAAGCCGCCCCGGAGCGGAGTGGCAGCTGGTGCGTGAATGGGGCGCGGACCTGGATGTGCTCAAATACGTCATGCTCCGGCATGATCCCTCACCGGCGGCGGGTCCGGGTATTCCGCCCGATACGCCGGCGGTGACGATTACCGCGGAGGCGGTGGGAGATGTGGACGGGGACACCGAGGTCGGCCCAGCCGACGCGGGTGAGGAGATCCACTATGACCGGGTGATTCCCGCCATGATCGCCGCGCTAGATTTCTTCGAAGAACTGGATCGGCGGTCGATTACCAAGGTGGCCCAGGAGATCGCCGAGTACGGCATGCAGGGGCTCAATCCTGCCAACGATGAACAGCAGTATCGTCTCTCTACGGTGCCGGGGGCGCGGTTTTCCAGTCGAGGGTTGCTGGCGTGGCTGTATACCGCGTTTCAGCTGTTGGAGGCCGATGTGGATCCAGGATTCGACTACTCCGCCGAGTATGCGGAGGCGCTACGTCTGCGGGAGTTGCAACAGGAGTAAGTGTTTGACGGATCGGGCGTGGAGGGCGCATCATTGAAGTAAGGAGCGCCTATGACCACCTCCGAAAAGCAAAAACGCGAATATGATCTGTTTGGCCCCTGGGTGTTTGAGATCCAGCAGCAGGAGGATATCCCGGAGACGTTTGCGTCTCAGGTGGCCCTCACCGATGGGACGGAGCTGGCGTTCAAGATACCGCGCCGCATTGAGCGGAGAAACGCCCGTCCCGGGGACGATCTCTACGACTATCTGGTGACCCTGGACGGCACCGCGGTCACCGTCTATCGTCGCGCCTCCGCCGGCGTTGAGGCTGAGTCGGTGTCCTACGCCCGCATGATCGCCGTGGAGACGCTCCACGATCTCCTGCACGGGGAGCTGGTGCTAATCAGCGACGCCGAGACGATTCGCGTTCCGTTTAATACCGTCTCAGAGGATGTGATTGGCCAGGCGGTAGAGATAATGCGTGCGCACCTGCGCGGAGAGAGTCGCCGCGTACCGGCTGCGGCGGTGGATCTGGAGGAGATGATCTATCTCTACCGCGGTCTGGTGCATCGGGAGCAATCCTATGAACCGGTGGAGCCGGCTGCCTACCAGGCGTCGCGGACGGTGGAAAAGCGGGATCCCTCGGTTCTGGACCGCCTGATGGACGTGGTCAAACGACCTACGCTGCGGGCGATGCTGGTGTTGGTTTCCGGGCATGAGCTCATCATCTATCGCGGGGCTCCGCCGGTGACCCGCTTTGGCCGCGGTAACTACGGCTATTCCCGGACGGTAGTTCCTCGATCGCGGATCGAGGAGGTAGGCTCGGCTCCAGAGCAGGTGTATGCCGATTGCGCACAGCTGCGGATCGCGGCGGGGGGAAGTGAACTGACGTTTCTGGTGGGTCCCGACTTTGACACCGATCGGCTGGCTACCGCCCTAGGGGCCTCCTGAGGCATCGGGCAACTCCATAACGAAGGTGGACACCGAGTCGTCTCCCACGTAGAGCCGTCCCCCATGGCCGGTTTGCACGATTTCCCGGGCGATACTGAGACCCAGGCCGGTGCCGGTTTCATCTCCCTTGGTGGTGAAAAAGGGATCAAACACGCGTGATCGGTCTGAGGGGTCCACGCCGCGGCCGCTATCCTGCACGGTACAGATGAGCCGTCCCCACTGAACCGACGCTTCCACGCTGATCCAGCCCGGCGCGGTGGAGTGCTCCGCCTGAACCGCATGAACCGCATTAATCACCAAATTCAACAGCACCTGACTGATCTCGTCGCTGCGGCAGTTCACCGTAATCGACTCCGGCACCTCCACCGTAAGCCGGGTTCCCTCCAGGGCGGGGCGCACCAGCGCCACCACGCCGTGCACGATATCGGCAAACGACACCGGCGCCCGGGGATGGGTGCGGGTAAATCCCCGAGCGTAGGTGAGCAGATTCTGCACCACGCCTTCGATCCGATCCAGGCCGTGGTGAATATCGTGGTACAGGTGATCTCCGTCGGTATCAGCCTCGGCGTGGGGGGTGACACGCTGCAGCTCGCGGAAGGCGCTCCGGATAAAGGTGAGCGGATTGTTGATTTCGTGCGCCATACCCGCCGCCAGTTGCCCCACGGTGGCCAGGCGCTCCCGGCGGCGCATCTGCATGTGGAGCTCATCAATCCGGGTCTGTTCCGTCTCTAACTGGTGGAGCGCGGCATCCCGTTCCTGTACCAGCTTCACCCACGGGGTAATGTCGCTGATCGTAATGATCGATCCCGCTCGCCGATTGCTATGGCCGTCCTGATCGATCGGTTTAATCCACACATCCAGATGCTGTTCCTCACCGGTGGGCAGGACACGGGAGGACTGCCGGTTTCCCCGAACGTCCAGCGGAATGTAGCGCAGGACCGTGGCCAGGGGATCAACCTCGGCAACGCGCCGCCCCACCGC
>CAYQRW010000025.1:0-22352 GCA_964419735.1 uncultured Spirochaeta sp. | reverse complement strand
CCGTGGCGGATATCGGTATACTTTGCCACGTTGGTGACCAGCTCGTTGAATATAATCGCCACGGCTGTAGATATTCGAGCGGAGGCTACCAGTCCCGGCGGGAGGCGGATTTCTACGGACGCCTGCTGCAGACCGATTTTTTCCAGCAGATCCCCCAGGAAAGACGTGAGCATGTGCGTGAGGTCCGTATCTCGGGTACGATGAACTTGGTGGAGGTGGTCGTAGATGTGGCCCACCGCGTCGATGCGGTAGGCTGCGGCGTGTAATGCCGCTTGGGCCTCTGCGTTTGTAGTACTGTCCGCCTGAAACTGGAGGAGTGATCGAACCAGAGACAGATCGTTTTTGGTTCGGTGCAGAAGCTCTCCATGCAGCCGGGCGTGGCCACGGATCACTTCCTCATTGCGAGCCGCTTCTGTGGGGGGAAGCTCTCTCACCGCGACGTACGTCTTTACGTGATGGCCTTCCGAATTGTAGAGGAGACGCGCCAGATCATGTCGTACGGTGTAGGTGCCGTCTTTCCGGCGGCCCCGGTAGGTCATTGATATCTCCGGGTCTTGGCGCTCCACCGCATCGGCGAAGGCCAGCAAAATCGCATCCCGGTCTCCTGGATGGAGTAGTTCCCTGAGGGCGGTGGCCGCTGTATCGAGCTCTTCCTCCGATTCATAGCCCACAAGTGACCAGTAGGAGGGGGAGGCGTACGTGCAGATTCCCCGCTCAAAGATTAAATAGGAATACGCGCTGGAATGGACAATCTCTTGGTAGAGAGCTGCATCATAGTTCTCTGTTCGCATGAGAGACATATTACCTACATAAATGTATCCCGAACGGGAGTATTAAGCAATACAGAGTATTTGGGAGGAGAAGTGATCTATCTTCCAGTAGGATAGACGGACTGCTTGCCCGCCTATCCTGTCTGCCCGGCAGCGCGCTCAGCACTCAGGTACACGAACCGAGACGTTCACCGCCAGACCGCCCAGGGAGGTCTCCTTGTAGCGGGCGTTCATGTCCTGGGCGGTCTCCCACATCGTTTTGACCACATCGTCGAAGCTGACTTTGGCGCGCTCGGCATCGCTCTCCACGGCCATATGGGCGGCGGTGATCGCCTTGATTGCGCCCATGCTGTTGCGCTCGATGCAGGGAACTTGGACTAACCCCGCGATTGGGTCACAGGTGAGGCCCAGGTGGTGCTCCATGGCGATCTCCGCCGCCATGAGCGCCTGCGCCGGAGACCCCCCGAGCCCTTCCGCCAAGGCCGCCGCCGCCATCGCCGAGGAAACACCGATTTCCGCCTGACAACCGCCCATCGCCGCGGAGATTGTGGCACCGTGTTTGAAAATGCTACCCACCGCGCCGGCGACGAGCAGAAAGTCTCCGATTTCCGCTGAACCCACGGTGCGGCCGTCGGCGCGAGCGGAGAAATAGATGTAGTACATCAACACCGCCGGAATAACACCGGCTGATCCGTTAGTGGGGGCGGTGACGATTCGGTGGAGTGCGGCGTTTTCCTCGTTGACGGCGATGGCAAAGGCGCCCACCAGTTTGAGGACGCGGGAGAAATCCTGCGCCGTGTTACTCACGGCGTCGAGCCAGGCGGTGATGTCCTCAGCCGGGTGTGCCAGAATCCGCGCCACCATGTCCGGGGCGCGGCGAGAGACGTCCAGGCCGCCGGGCAGGGTGCCCCGCGTGGTGCACCCTCGGTATAACGCCTCCCGCATGACGCGCCAGATCTCAGCCAATCCCGTATCGATCTCGCTGTCGCTGCGGCGCACCCGTTCGTTATCTCTCACGATTTTTGCGATCGATGCCCGGCTGCGGAGGCAATGGGAGAGGAGGTCCGCCCCGGACTCCATCGGCCATGGGAGCTCGCGGGCATTGACGACGCCCGCGGAGGGATCTTCCCCGTGGCGGACGACGAACCCGCCGCCCACCGAATAGACGGTGGCAGTGGTCATGATCCGTCCCGCGTCGTCTGCGGCGGTGAACACCATTCCATTCGCGTGGAACGGTAACCGTTCCGCCGGGTGATAGCGGATGTGCGTCTGTGGGTCAAAGCGAATCTCCCGGATCCCACCCAAGCGGAGGCGGTGCGTCCGGGCGATCTCCGCTGGAACGCGATCAACCTTCTCCAGGGGAACGGTCACCGGGTCGGCGCCGGAGAGCCCCATCATCAGCGCGATATCCGTACCGTGTCCCACCCCGGTAAGGGCCAGCGAGCCGTAGAGGTCTACCGTTACTGATGTCACCGTGGACGTCGCGCCCTGCGAGCCCTGTCCCGGGGAGTTCTCATGCATCGCCATGATGTCGGCCAGAAACCCCTCTGCGGCGCGCCATGGGCCGAGGGTATGCGAACTCGAGGGACCAATACCAACTTTGAGCATGTCGAAGACCCCGGGCACAGCCATACACCGCCTCCTTTTGAGCAGCGTAATTACCTGAGCGGTAAAACTCAATCGATTTTGAGGGAGTGGTCTTCGTACGCCCAGGCAACTGGAGCAACTACCTCACCGTTAATCTGATATCTTCCAGTTATGTGGAGGTGTGGAAATCCTGCGCGGTAAGCCGCGCCACAGCCTGCGTGCGGTTGACGCACCCGCTCTTGGTCAGGATATGACGAACGTGGTTCGACGCGGTGTGATTGCTGATAGTGAGACACGCCGCGATCTCTTTGTCACTCATTCCCTTTGCCAGCAGGCCAAGTACCTCCCGCTCCCTTATCGTGAGCCTCTGAAGTAGTGTCGCTATATCTGGACTCGGTTTCAGGATGTCGGCGGAGCGGGATATTCGGGTCAGGCGATCCTCTAAGCCCAGCAGCCCGTGCTGACGGCACGTGGAAACCAGACGCTTCCTGTGGACCTCGGCGGTCACCGGATCCTTCACAAACAGCTCCGCAGTATATTCACTCTCAACCAGAACGACTCGGGGCAGATCGTTACTCTTCCGAAAGGTCATTGCGGCTCGTTCCAAGTAGCGCGCACCGCCATCCCAGGAACTGCTCAAGAAATGGAGCAATCCTCGGGCTCGCTCAATATGGCCGGGGTCGATAGTATGATAGTGGGTGGCATGAGTGAGTTCAGCCAGTAGGTGCTCACTCTCCTCGGGCCGCGACAGATGATAGGCGATGACTGCGGAGATGACCTGCCGACGGGTAGCGATATAGGGATGTTCAGGTGAATCATCCCGGGCGCGGCGTACCATTCTATACGCTTGCAGGAGCCGCGATTCGGTCATCGATCTATTCGAAGTATCTGAGAACAGCGCCATCGTGGCCAAGGCTGCCGCAGCAGCAACGAAAACCGGGTGCGGACCCGGATCCTGCGCTTCCGCGCGATCCACCAGCGGTTGGAGGAGTGTCTCCGCCTCCTCGTAGTGGCCGAGGGTGCACTCCAACATTATCAGGTTGCTCTGGGTCTGAGGGTGGTCGGGATCGTTGTGTAACGCCTGCCGTAGGTAGCGTCGGGCCACGGGCAAGTCGCCATCCCTGAAGGCGAGGCGCCCCAGCCGAAGTGATGATTCAGTCCGCAGGCTGCGGTCACCGATACGTTCATCCACAGCTTGGCGTCTGAGCATAATATCCCGTGCCCGATGGAGCTCGCCATTGATCCGAGCAATTTCAAATTCCGCGCCGGCGACGATGCACGCCGTCACCGGATCATACTCGGCGGTAGCTATCTCTTGCATCTGATCGAGAGTGTCGCGGGCCTCAGGGAATCGAGAAAGCCGAACTTGGAGGAATGCGAGGAACCCCCGAGCCCGCAAGCCATCGATGGGACTCACATCCTCCAACGCCTCAGATCTAAGGATGGCATCGAGAACTGTGAACGATCGCTCGAATTCGCCAGCTATGAGGGCACGCGCTACCGCGTCGTACGCATCCAGGCGTGGGCGATTTTGATCCGACTCCTGTAAGGTTGCGGCGGCGTGTCGAAGGAGGCCGAGAAGCGGTGTGTGACCGGGTTCAAGAAGAACCGGTTGCAACGCGGCCTCCACCAATCGCTCGCTATCGCCTGCCGCGGCGAATCGATCGATAGCCGATCTCAGAAACGCGAAGGACTCGTGCTTACGCCCATCAAACAGGCGAACCTTTCCCCGGCCGCACGCCACGCGCCCCGCATCTCGCAGTGGTAGGTTGTCTGAGTGCTCGGCAAGGAGCCGGGTGAACACTCCCTCAGCGTCCTCCCAGGCGCCCCCGGATAGAAAGAGCTCTCCCGCCTGGAGGAGGCGATCAACCCCCGCGGATAACGATGCTGGGCGTCCAGAACGCAGCAGGTGGTTTCCGATCCTGGCTAGTTGCTTTCCTCTGGAGAGGAGATTTCCTAACGGTATCTCGTCTTCCGGCGGAAGCTGATGCTCGATCTCCATCAAGTAGGTTGCCATACGAGAGTGCGCCTCTTGCAGGGTCGTGATAGCGGTGGCGTGGATCACGGCCGTACGAACCAGTTCATGGTAGAACCGATAGAGTGCCTGGTTATTGGTAGTGTTGGGGATTTCCTCCAGTAAGGAATGGAAAACGGCATCGCGGACGGAATCCTCCAGACTATCCGGTGTCACTACATCTCCCACTACCGCCGAAAGCTCTGCGATGGTAAACTCTCCCCCCAGAACAGTGGCACTGCCCAAAACAAGCCGTGTCTGTGCGTGGAGCTCATTCAATCGCAGCTGGAAGTACTCAAAGATACGCGTTTCAACGCTTTCGGTAGTGGCGGAGTCGAATTTGCCAGTCAGATCGCGACATCCGTGAGCATCGACAGCTCCAAACTGTGCAACGAACAGCGGATTGCCTTCGGTAGTCCGATAGACTTCATCTACCAGTTCAACGGTGGGTTCCGCGCCACAGGAGGCCAGAAAGGTGGCAACATCCTCGCGGGTAAACGGTTTGAGCAAGATTTGGTACGCCTGTAGCTCATTGATGAAGCTGAAGATCGCTGCTGCCAGGTGGGGACTTGTCACGTCATACGGCTCTCGCACCGTGACACAGAGGGTAAGTTGGTCCTGCAGCGGTAGTGCATGGCAGAGATCTCTAAACACCGCCAGAGATGACTCATCAGCAAACTGAAGATTGTCAAGAATGAGCAGTACCGGCGATCTGTGGACGAGACGAGCAAAAAGACGCACGAGATCGTAGGTTATTTGACTCCGTAGTGTGGCGGAGGCGAGGGGTTTCGGATTGGTGCCGACGAGATGGGGCACGATATGCTCCAGCGCGGCCACGTCTTCACCGAACACCCAGGTGGCGGGAGCCTCACCAGGCGCCTCCCGTTCCAACGCCACCATCAGATCTTCAAGTATTCGAATCCAGAGCGAATATGGCGTATCCCGATTGCTGGTTATCAGCGAACACCGGCCCACCAGTACGCCTTGCTGCTGCGCCTGCCGCGCGAAGCGGGTGACCAAATAGGATTTACCAAACCCGGGACGTCCCCGAATGAGCACGGCTGACTTCCCGTCGGGAAGTGAAGCGGAGAGACACGATGCGAGAATGGCCGACTCCTCTGATCGGCCCACCAGTTGTTGGTCGTCCATCTGTGTTGGGAAGGATAGCACCGGCGTGCGCGTTCCACCAGCACTGCCCAATCTGCCAACAAATGACGAGAATTCGTCACTGCCGCTCGCCCCTTATCCTGATATTATTTCCCAGACGCATTCAAAAGCGGAGGAATTTTGTAATGAACAGAATGATCAAAAAGGCCGTCCTCCTGGGGCTGATTTTGTCGGCGACTATTCTCGTGCTGGGAGGATGTGACAATCCTGCCGCCGGTGACGCCACCGAGGATGACAACGATACCACGCAAGCGGACGGCGGCGACGACGCCACCGAGGATAACAACGATACCACCACCGAATTTTACGTGATCACCGAAGATAATATGGAAACCCTTAAGACACGGATCACCAACCTCATGTCTCACAACCAGGCGTCGATTTTTGCTACTCGTAACGAACTTGACCCCATCTTCCTGGCAGCCTTATTGAAAGACCATCTCGGGTATATCGATGCGGGTACGAGTAACGAGGATCTGACCGACGACCTCTGTTCCGCTGGCGGAAACGTCAGCCTATCATCGAGTGGCGATACCCACACCTTCACCTATAACCAATGCAGCGAGCCGGACGATTTTGACAGCTCCGATCCGTTTGATCGGGATGGAACAATCGCGCTTACCGATACCAGCGATCATTGGTTGGTCGAGATCGATCTGAAATACGAGTCTACCGAACACAAAGGCTCTCTCGAGTTCATCTATGATACCGATTCGGATTACAGCATGAGCAGCATCAACCTTACGCGAACCCCCGAGAGCGAAACTTCAAATACTGTTGATCTGGATGATATCACTATTGTTTACAATGTTGGTGGCGATGACATCAGTATCACGGGGAATTATGGTGAGACGGCGCGTAGTGAGTGGGCTACTCTGGAATCGGGGAAGGTGCAAATCAGCTCTGACAACTTGGATAAGTTCCACGATACTTCTCGAGGAACGGTCACGCTTACGGGGGCCAACAATACTCAGGCAACTATCGATTTTTCGTCGGGAGATCCGGTGATCGAGCTGGATACCTGAGGTTCCGATTTCTACTGGAGCGTCGGGTGAGTCAATCGTGGAGTTCGACGATTATGAGAAGGTTGATTTGGAACCACCCGCTGCCATAGACAGCGGGTGAGTTCATTCCAGCTTCGGTTTGAAGACGGTGTGCAGACGAACCCGCGTAGCCGACCTGCGGCGTCAGCCCTCACTCCGCTTTCTTATGCGTGTTGAGTCCGATCATCGTATACAGGCCGCAAAAACTTGTGGCCGCCGTGAAAATCAGCACTGCCCCGAAGGCGGCTAACGCCCACCACGCGCCACCCTGGACGATACCAAACACGAGGAACAGGATACCCGCCACGACCCGCAGGACGCGGTCAAATCCACCTACATTCTTAGTCATTATTGAACTCCCTTTTATATATGATTTTCACAATATAACGATGGTCCCGGCGGACGTCCACTGGTCTATTGGATTGGGATTGGCCTGCGATATACTGGGCGACCATGAGTACGATCAATTACGAGGGGCGACAGTTTCGAGGGCGGAGTAACTCGGAAGGTGGGGAGGTGAGTGGTGAGACTCGTTTTGAGTATCACCAGGAGGGCGATCTGCTCTGGGGACGGTATACTGGGGGAGCCGTAGAGGAGGGGCACCTCCTGGGGACCGTTTACCCCGAAGGAACGCTTTCGTTCTGTTACCACCATCGGAATACCGACGGAGTGTTGATGGCGGGACGTTGTGAGTCCCGTCCGCGGTGGGAGGGGAAGCAACTGGTCTTGGAGGAGGCGTGGCAGTGGCTGACGGGCGATCAGTCCCGCGGCTTCTCGGAGGTGGAAGAGGTAACCCCCTAGGCGCTCCCTCCCCGGGGTGTTACCGCACAGAACCCCGATTCCTCATGAATTTGCATCCATGCGAGCCCTCAACACTATAGGAAGATTGATGTACCTTCTCGATTATGCGTGAGAGCGACCACGGCGATAGAGACGGTGGAGGGGAAACGAACTTGCTGATTCCTGCTTCACAGGCGGTAGCGGTACCTCCGGGCCAGTCGCGCACCACCGTGGTGGCGATCATGATCTCGGTGTTCCTCATGGGCGCGGGAATGGGGCTGCAGGGATCGGCGGTTGCGCTGCGCGCCGGCCTGGA
Organism: uncultured Spirochaeta sp.; assembly: GCA_964419735.1. Taxonomy (GTDB): domain Bacteria; phylum Spirochaetota; class Spirochaetia; order DSM-27196; family Alkalispirochaetaceae; genus Alkalispirochaeta. Next base: position 14,675 of record CAYQRW010000025.1, on the reverse strand, counting down.
AGGATTCCCGGATTCCGTGGTGGGACTCATCATGTCCTCCAACTACGTGGGGCTCATCATTGGGTCGATGATCGCACCGATGATCATCCGCAACGTCGGGTATGTCCGGACGTTTGCCGCCTCCGCATCGGTGGGAGCCGGCTCGGCGATCGCTCATCTCCTGTGGATTGACCCCGTGCCGTGGTTGGTGTTTCGGGCGGCTACCGGATTTTCGCTGGCTCTCATGTTTGTGGTGGCTGAAAGCTGGCTGAACTCGTCGAGCACGAGTCACAACCGGGGACGTCTGTTGAGCGTATACAGCATCGTCTACATCGTTTCCATGGGCGCCGGGCAGCCGCTGATGGCATTCTTCTCACCGGCGAGCTTCGAGATCTTCGGAGTCACGACGATTCTCATCTCCTTCTGCCTGATACCGGTCACCATCATGCGGGTTACCGGAGAGCCTAGTCTTGATCGTGAGCCGCCGCGGTTGGTGCGGACGTTCATGAAAACGCCGCTGGCCGGTACCGGTATCATCGTTGCCGGTATCTTGACCGGCGCCACCTGGAGCTTGACCCCCCTCTACGGACAACAGGTGGGCATGGACGACGGGGCGATCGGTTCGCTGATGCTCTTAGTGTCCCTGGGGAGCATGTCGTTTCAATTGCCCCTGGGGTGGCTGTCGGACAAGAAGAGCCGTCGCCACGCGATCCTGTGGAGCGTCGGTGGTGCCGCCTTTGCTGCCGCCTTGATCGCGTTGTTCCGCCCCAGCGGAGCGATGCTCTACGTGTTCGTCTTTTTGTTCGGAGGATTTGGTATGCCGCTCTACTCGCTGTCGGTGGCCTTTGCCAATGACCAATTTGAGCCCCACGAGATGGTGCGCGCGGCGGGGGCGATCGTCATTTACTATGGCCTCGGAAGCGTGATAGGCCCCGTCCTGGCAGGCCAATTCATGCGCTGGGTAGGACCTGAAGGGCTCTTTCTCTTCATGACGCTCACCCTCTCGCTCCTGATCGCCTTTGTGCTCCTGCGGATTACCTTGATCCCCTCGGCGCCCATGCAGAAGCGCAAATATCGACTCTATCCGCGGACAACTGTCGCGGCGTTCCAGATGCTCCGCAAGGTTCGAGTTCGGCGCAAGCCTCCGGCGTCGTGAGCGTTTTGATGGCGCGGCGTCGATAATGACCAGGCAATTCGCCTGCCTATTCCATATTGCGAACTGGAACGCCGGCAACTACTTCATGCGAGGGAATCCTCGATGCTGATGACAGAACGCTGACAATGGATCACAGAATGATACGGGCTTAGAAGCGGACAACGCGACCAAGCAGGAAGAATACGAGGTCATTCCCTCAGTCGCGTTAAGATTCACGGAGTCGACATTGCTCCGGCGAATCAGAGGCTGATCGATGCCTATGGACTGGACGATACGTGCCGGCATGCACATGATCCATGTGCGCTTTCTCTTCCCGCGACGGTTGATGCGATAATTGAGTTTGGCACCGCCGGCGGTGATGCCGACCGGTTCATATCTACCCTGCTGACCGGCGATGACGGCCCAGTTCACTGTCTCAGTGATCAATCCAGCGGAGACGCTGCAGGCCCGTCTTAGAGCGGACGAGAAACCGGTAAACTCATACAGTTGGAAGACCCTGGGAACGGCAGGGACACGCCGCTCACTAGAGATGATGTGACGCACATCTCAGCATCTGAAGGAGAACGCTACAACGTCCGCGAAACAGGCGGTTACTCCGGTGACTGCGATGGGTAGACGTGGACGATTGCACAGGAGTCCAACGATTGCTGAGTAGGGCGCGGACCAAGCTGCCTGGATTATCGGAGCCCCTGGGCTCACATAGCGTATACTACCGCGTTATACTGGCTTGTTATCGTGGCAGCGTTAGGTACGGTGCAAGGTCGTGGAAACGGTAGCTTCGGATGGGAAAGACCCAAGCCGGCGTTCCCGATACTATCGTAGTTTCGGCTGTATCTTAGGGATATCCAGGTATATAATCGAAATATACGCCACTCTCTACATCAGGCATCATTTCGTTTGAAGCGTGCTTCAGGAGGAATGCCTGATGCACTTACCATCCGATTCGGTGTCACGTTCGCTCATTTTAGTCGTTGTCCTGGTTATCGTCCTCTGTTCTTGCCGGGCCACCGGTGCCGGTGGTGGGAGCGCCGGTGACGGTGACGGCACGGAAGTCTCCGACAGTGCCGCTACCGTCCGGGACAGGCTCGCAGACGACTTGTCCGGCTCTCACGTATCAGCCGCGGAGATTGAGGCGATAGTTGCCGGTGCCGTGAGTTCGATCCAGGCGGGAACGCAAGGCTCGACGGAGGCGATCCTCGGCGACATGGTAGATGGGGCACAGCGCTCCCTTGCTTCCCTGACCTTGACCGATACGGAACGGGAAGCCGTCATCGCCGCAATCGTCGAAAGCGCGGTAGGTTCGGTTACGGTGTTCAACACAACGGTCGACGCATCGATCTCGGCACATTCGGTGACCGATTCTTCGATCTCGGACAAAGCGCGGATCATTGCAGGGATAGCCCGCCGGTCGGTTGCCGCCCTCGGCAGCTCTGGATTTGCAGATGCCGACGCCGTGGCAAGCGCGGCCCGCGTTCCCGGGCGAACGATCGTCCGGAGTATGCGGCGGGCAGGCATACAAAGTCGAGGGGTTTTTGGCGTGTTGCAGGAGACGACACGGCGCATCTTCACCGCCCTCGGTGCAGGGGGTATCACGAACACCCAGGCTCCCACGGTAGCGGACAACATCACCGCCGAAATGACCGGCGCCCTCGATGAAGCCCAGATTGACGGAGTGAGTATCAATAACGATCTGCCGGAACTGGTGCGGGAGATCACCGCCGGCGCTGCCTCCGCCGTCGGAAATACGGGAATCGGCAATCTCGACAGCTCGGTAGGAATCCCGGACATCGTCTCCGCGATAACCCGCAGCGCAACCTCCGCGGTGCGAGACCTCGAATTGGATACGTATGATTCATCGGCGCTAGAAAAGACCCTCACCCGTTTGGTGCGTGAGGTCACGTCGGCGACAACCTTTGCCCTTCGGCAGGCCGATTCAGATGCCGCTGAAGGTGTAGCAATCTCGTTCACTGATAGCGTTGGAGCCGTTGTCGATGGCGCCTCTTACGCTGTCGCCGACTTGTCCGATAGGTTCGGAACCACCGTTTCGATTGGAACGGTGGCAAACGAAATCGTTCGCGGTGCCTCGGAGGGAAGCCGACGTCTTGCCGGCGACGATGATGCCCTCTTTGGTGACCTTGAGGCCGCGATCACGGAGCGCATAACGGCGCTGGAAGACCAGATTGACGAGCTCACCACCGAGATCGCAGATCTGAAGGCACAGATACAACAACTCCTCGATGAGGGCGCCTCGGCTGCCGCGAACGACGCACCGGCGGCGAGCCTGCTTGTATCCTACGATACGAGTGAGAGTGGGCCCTACCTCGACTCCGATGCGCCCTTCATTGACGTCCCGTCAGGCACGTCGATCAAACTGGACGCGTCCGCCTCCTCCGATGGCGACCAGGATCCCCTCGAGTGGGTCTGGCGCTACGTAGAGGGTCCCGCCGGGACCGTAACGTTCTACCAGGACGCCCTGTTGGCGACTCCAGGGATAGGGATCTCGGGGCTCTACGACACGCTCTACGTGAGCCTCACGCGACCGGGGGATTACTACTTCAGTCTCTCCGTAAAAGACGATGACGATTTGAGCCGGATCTACTTCGTGCTTTCCGTGGCCGGCGCTGACGGAGACAATAACGCACCGGTAGCCAGTGCCGTAACGCGAGCCGGAACGTCGGAGAGTTCCGTCTTCGCCATAGGCGATACGGTCGGCCTGTCTGCCGGCGGGAGTTCCGATATCGATGGCGATACGCTCAGCTATCGTTGGACCATCCACGACTCCCCTGATGATTCCACGGCAAGGATCAGTAGTGCCGATGCGATAGACGCTACCCTGATCCCTGATACCGCCGGTGAATACGTGGTCGAACTCCAGGTGGACGACGGCTCCTTCGTGAGCGTCGATTACGCCTCGTTCACCGTGACTGACGGCGGTGGAACGCTCGAGGCAGAAGAGCTCACCTCCGGCGTTCCCGCTTTGGACCGATATATCTCCACCGTTGACGAGGAGGACTGGTACAGGATGGAGGTGACCACGGGCGATCTCATCAGGTTCCGTATCACCCAGGGCACGAGTGAGGTAGAACCGAAGGTACAGCTCTACTCTCCGATCGACCCCACCACCTCGATCGAGCTCACTACCCCGGTCCACGATACCTACTTCAACAGCGACCCGCTGGACGTCACGAGTGAGTGGTTTCCGGTCACGGAGGATGGCTTCTATTACCTGCGCGTGTCCGCTCGTTTCGGGCACACGGACATTTCGGTCCCGTACTCACTGACCGTGACCGTCACGACACAGTGATCGTCTCGACAGGTTCGTGGTAGCCGATGGATGTTGCGTGGCGCGAGAGACCCCGACATGGTAGAGTTGTCATCGCCATGCGAACCGTTCCGAGTCTGTCAGCCGTGCTTCTCGTAGTCCTCTTTCTTTTTCCGCCGCCGTGCCAGGCCGACGATGGCGACTCAACGGAGGGTTTCGTTCCGCCGGAGGAGAGGGAACGACCTATCGCCGGGTCGGTCGATCTCGGCATCGAGAGGTCCATCGGGATTGCTGCCGGCGCAACCGGCGCCGCCGTCGGACTCGGAGTCTCCGTTCTGGGGCTCTCTCGGGTGGTGGGATCCATCGAACTGGGGTTTGACTCACCCCGGCTGCAGAGTGGCATTCTCCTGACCGGATCGGGTGTCGTCATTTCTGCTCTGTGGACGCTGTTTATGGAGTGGCATCTTGATTCGGTACCGGCTCGTCCGAGGGACGGACAAGAATAAACTCCACCCGTCGGTTCTTCCAGCGATTCTGCTCATCGGAGAAAGAAACTACCGGAGAGGCTGCGCCGATTCCCACGGTGGTGATGCGGGTCTCCTCAACGCCAAGCTCCACCAATTGGTCCTTCACCGCCTCGGCGCGTCCCCGCGAGAGCGGAATGAGCACCTCTTCCTGTTCCTCCCGACCACGCTGAGGATTGTCGTAGTACTGCATGTTCGCGTGTCCCTCGATGAGAATCGAGTACTCCGGGAAGGTTGAGAAGATCCCGGCCAGCTCGTGGAGAACCTCCCGATTCGTTTCGATCGCCTCTTCGTCGGTAAGCAGCCCGAAGTCGGCGCTGTCCGGCGGAAAGGTGATACTGGGAATACGAATCTTGAGCCTGCCGTCTTCCCGGGTCACCAAAATGTCAACGAGGATCTCATCGCGCAGCACCTCCGTTCGGCCCACCCGGTCGGTAACGGAAAACTCCAGGGTGTAGGTGCTTGCCGATGAGACAATCTCACCGGTATCCGCCCGCCCATCCCACGTGACGGTCTCCGGCGGCACTCCCGTTCCACGTTCTTCGTAGAAGAGGTAAGAACGGGGATCGTAGATGCGAAGGGCCCAGGACACAGCCGATCGTGGGGCCCGGGTGTCAACGCGCACCTCAAGTATGTCGTTCTCACCATCCCCGTCGGGAGAGAAGCGTCGGGGCCCCACGGCTATTGTGGGCTTTACCGCTGGAAGCGGCACCATCACCGGATGCGACCGTTCCAGCCCGAAGCCGACGGAAACCAGCGGCGCCGCCGAAGACGCGATGGGCGCGATGAGCGCCGCGTGCAGGGTAAGGTAGTTTCGCGCATAGAGATGAACCCGGGTGGTGATCTCCGTGGCGAACTCCGGGGTCAGCACGGGGGCCCCGTTCGAAACCGACAGAGCAAGATGGATGCCCGCCGCCGGAAGCAGGCCGACCAGCCCCCCGACTGTCAGTCCGTATCCGCCTCCCACTCCGAGAAACGGCGTCGGCTGCGCCCGGTCTCCTTCGGAAATCGCGCGATAGCCGCCGATCACAAATCCCTCCACCGGCCCAATGCCGGTAGAGGTGAACCGCACGCCACCGGAAAGCTCACCCCCGGACTGTCTGCTGGAAGCGCCGCTGGATCCGCGCCGATTCGGGGTGACGACCATCCCCGTCCTCGTAAACGGCCGGAAGAAACGGGTCGTCGCCGGGTAGGGGGGCTCTTCGGCCGATACCCACGTGATCGGCATCGCGGACAGAACGAGCACGACCACCGCGAAGATCCCGGTGAGCCGGTACGGCGTGGGCCGTGGTGTCAAAACGCGACTCCCAGAAATACCCCTCCCCCAAGTCCGCCGGTGCTGCGCCAGGCGACGGGAATGGTCAGCTCGTAGGAGCTTACGCGAAATGTAGCGGCGGTCCACAGGGAATACTGAACCGGTGTTGGAGATATACCACTTGTGCTTCCCGAGACAACCAGACGACTCTCGCCGTCGTCAGCGAGAAGCGATGAGAGATACCCCTTGAGCTCTATCGGGTCGTCCGAGGATAGACTCAATGCGGACTCTCCGAATGCCAGCTCCCCGGTGGCACCGAAACTGAGGCCGAGGAAGCCGAGGAACCGGATTCCCGTGGCAACGTCGAAGGAGATAACGCGAACCGTGCTTTCGAGGACCGCCTCGATTTCGGGAATGACTTCCACCGAGACCTCTTGTCCGAAGAGGGGGCCACGACTTCCGTCGAGGTCCAGGGTGAAGGTCTGGGTGACGGTGCCCGGCTCTATCACCATGGAAATATCATTACGCAGGAGGGAGGCACCGAGCGATGCCGTGAGTCCGGCAAGGCTGAAGTAGTCGCCCAGGGAACGACGCGGTACCAGCGGGTATCTCGCGGTCATGGAAAGCCCGAAGCCCACGACATCAATCTCCGAAGCGTTCGATCGCGTGTAGCCTATCCCGGTGTCGAACGAAAGACTCTTCAAGAGCCTGTCCGCCGGAAAGGCGAACGAAAGGAGAACGGGTTGGGCTCCGACACCGACATACACGTCGTCGGTCTCTTCAAGGTTTTCGATCCGATCCTTCATGCTGTCCCAGTGCAGTGTTTCCGCCGCTACGCCCACGGCGCTTCCAACGCTGATGCGGTAGGTTGCGTCTTCGTCCACGGCCGCGGATGGTCTGATTGCGGCTGCGGCGGTGGCTGCATTGCCGATACCCCGGAGTATGCCGGGTTTCTGAAGTGCCGAGTTGACGAGGCCCGAGACCTCCGCGGCGGCGGCGTTGACCTCCACGGCAACCAGCGCCTCCACCTGGGCCAGCCCGTCGTCGAGGCGCGGGGGGGTGATCTCCACCGCTATCTGGGCCGGGAGGTGGACGGCGCAGATCAGGAGGCTTAGCACGACCGAAGGTGCAACGGCGGCTCCCGGGCGGAATCCCCGGGCCGTTTGGGGGGACATATTCGACCTTAGCTTTGAAATTGAGCGGACATTACGATACATTCTCAGCATCAGTATACGCGAGTTGCCGCTCCGCAAAAAGCAACTCCCCGGGAGATTCTCATGGCACGCTCCGTCACGTACGCGTTCATTCTCGCTCTCCTCGTCACGTTGTTGTTCGGGTGCACGTTGGGATTCCTGGAGGAATCCGAGGGAGATGCCTCCGGAGAACCGCCGTGTCCGAATTACACAGTGAACGATGACCGCAACGGTGACGGCTTCGTAGACACCCTGACCTACGATTGCAACGACACGCTCCTCTACTGGGAGGAGCACCGCTATGCCGACGAGGATCTCCAGGAAAACCTAATCGGTCGGCGGCGGCGCGGGGCCGACGACTCCATCCAGTGGACGAGACTATATTCCTGGGATGAGAACGACGAGCGAACGCTGGAAGCGTTCTACCTTCCGGTGAGCACGGACAAGGACCATGAGCTCGCCTACTACGTACGGTCCTCCTACGACGGGGAGGGCAACCTGACCCAGAACGCGGAGTTTGATGGCGACGGGGCGCTCCAGTGGTACGAGGCATATGACTATGAGGTGGCGGATGTTGCCTCCCACGCGCGATTCGACGGTGACGCTGAGCTGGAATGGGTCCTGACGTACGAGTACGATGCCGAGGGTAACAAGACCGTCCAGGAGCGTTACCTGCCGACGCCGGCCGGCACCGGCGTTCAGACCGCGGCGGTGCAGACGGGCGCCCTGGAGACACCGGCGGAGGACGGCCACTACGCCTTCGACCTGGCCCTTCCAGATCCCGTCGCGGACTATCCCGACACCGCACCCCTCGGGGACGTTCCCTCGGGAGACGACGTCCAGCTCCAGTGGACCCAGCGCTGGTGGCACCGTCAGGGCGGTTCGTATTCGGTGCGGTACGAGCCGTTTGAGGTGAGCGGCGAAGAGCTCCTGCGGCCGCTCATTCTCACTATCGACGATGAGAACCTGCACGAGGCGATCACGATAGACGTTGCCTACGACGACGGCGGCCGTCCCCTGAGCAAGGTGACCACCTACGGTGGAACGGAGGTACTCGACCTGAGTCTCACCTACACCGAACACAATGAGGTTACCCTGGTGGAATCACTTACCGTCACGGGAGCGGGCGTTCTCTTCCCCGCGACGTACCGTGTCGAGTATGACGATGAAGACTACGTGCCGAGTCGCGTAGAGATCAGACAGCCCGATGGCGACCTCTTACAGTATTTCACGTACGAGTATGTAGCGGGCGGTACCACCGATGCCGAGACTTCCGTTGGAAACGGTTTTGACCTCATCAACTTCGGCGGCCGAGTGGACACGATCACGCAGTACGACGGTGATGAGAACGAGCTGGGTCGGTATACCTTCACCTATGATTTCGACAACGGCGAAATCCGCATTGACGCGGAGGCGTACGACAGCGCTTCCGACAGCTACACCGGGAGCGGCTACTTCCTGCTGACTCTGGACGCCGACGGCCGAACCACCGAGTTTGCCAGCTACAGCACCGACGGCGAAGAGGGCGACGATACCCGCATCTGGTACTACCACTACGCCTACGATGACATGGGATACCGCGTTGACGAGAGCCGGTTCGAAGTTCCCTCCGAAGCTCCCTCCGGTGACAACGTCGGGGAAATAACCGTACCGGCAGGCTTCTCGTGGCAGAATCCGCAGGATGTACTTCTGCTGCTTCTCGGGTAGCGCCCGACACTGCGGAGCATTTATCCTTGCGAGTTTCCCGCGCGGGCCGTCGCGAGCATACACTTATCTGTATTCTATCTGTCCTCAGGCCGACGCCCACGATCGTGTCGATGTAGGGCACCTATCATATCCTTGATCTTAACCGGTTATCGGTTTGTGAGATGGCCTCGGGCGGATTCGAGAGCGAGCAGGATACGCCGACGTACCGATTTTCGGCGAGGCATTATGGATACGAGTATGCCGATATGGATCGATGCCCGAGGACTGTCCTGAGAATCACGCAATCCCGCACGATCACCGAGCTCAATAATCCACACAGCACCCGTTGCCCTCAACTGGAAACTCCAGAGTTGCCCGGGTACCTCCATCGTTCTGGAATCGAATCGTTCCGTCTAGCTGTTCAGTAAGGGCCTTGATCATCATCAGACCAAACCCGGATGACTGGTCTATGTCTGGATCAGGTATTCCCGGCCCGTTGTCTTGGATCGTAAGCGTATAACGCGAATCTCGGCGAGTTCCTTGCATCGTGAGTTCTGGGTTCTCATGATCCCGAAACGCGTACTTCATAGCGTTGGTAACCAACTCGTTCGTGATCAGCCCCAATGATGACAACGTCTTGGTGCTGCATGTGCATTCCTGCAATGCGGTATGGATCTTCACCCGCTCTCCATTGGGGAATAGGTGGATCTCACTGGATATGAGGTCTGTCAGGTACTCCTCCACCGAGCCCTCCCCATGAGCATCGGAGTGGTGCAAGTGATCGTAAAGAACCCCGAGGCTGTTGAGGCGACTCTTCGTGTCTTCTAACGCACGGATAGCAGCGTCCTCTTGCACGGTGTCCGTTTGCAGTGAGATCAGACTCATCAGCGTATTGAGGTTATTCTTGATGCGATGCTGCATCTCTTTCACCAGCTGCTCCCGTTCGGTAGCGAGCTGGCGAACCTCCTGTTCCGCGTGCTTCTGCGCGGTGATATCCATTACCGCGGCAGCAATGACTTTCTCATCGCCATAGTAGATGGCCCCGGTAGATACCAAGACTGGATAGTGGGTTCCGTCCTTTTTGACGTGGGTGGCCTCCACTACATACTGTTCACCCGGTTCCCATCTGGTCCACGTCTCCAACAGGGTTTCATTGGCGTTTGTTCGGACTTCGTAGCGCTCTGCATTGAGATCAAATACGGTCATGTTTAGGAGTTCTTGGCGGGAAAAACCGGATTGCCTGCTGGCTTGATCGTTCACATCGAAGAGCTTTCCGTTCATATCGACTATGTAGATGGCGACCAAAGCCTGATCGAAGAGTGCCCGATTCACCTGCAGCGAGGTTTGTAACTGCTCCTCACTACGCTTGCGTTCGGTAATGTCACGAGCGATGCCCTCGATTGCAACTACATTGTCAGCATCGTCATATATGATGGTATTCGACTGTTCCACCCATACCATCTCACCGTCCGGCCTAATCCACCGCACCAGTAGGGGGTTGGCGACCGATTCGGGATCTGTGCCCAGGGCCATAACCAACGGCACATCTTCAGGGTGGACCAGTTGCATGATGAGCGAGGGATCGCGGTAATGGTCCTCGGGGCTGTACCCGGTCATTGCCTTCGCCGCCGGACTCACGTAGCTGAAAGTTGGTTCGGGTACGAGTTCATACCGGTACACTAAGTCTGTGGTATTGCTGGCGAGGAGACGAAAGGTATGCTCCTGCACAACCCGTTCGGTGATCACTTCAGTGTAGAGAATTATTCCTCCAATTGAACCGTCGCGCTCGTACCAGGGACGGCACTCCCACGAGGTGAAATCTATCCGGCCATCACCGCGAGGAAATGAATCGAGATTCGAACTGACAACCTCGCCCTGCAACGCCCGTCGATGAACCGCTCGCCATTTCTCCGGTACCTCGGGAATCGCCTCGTAGTGGTGCCGACCGATTAGCCCACCTTCAATCTGATAGTCTTCCATGAACCGTCTGCTGACGTACCGGAAGACCAGATTGCGGTCCAGCACTGCTATGGCGCTGGTGTCGTGATAGACGATGTACTCAAGGAGGTCTTGCCAGCCAGAAACCTCCGCGTTGCTCTCGCGCAGAGCGCTATTCGATGCTTCCAATTCCTCGCTTCTGGCTTTAAGAGTCTGATGTGCTTCGAAGAGCCGAAACGCCATCTTAATCGAGGTAAGCAGAACGGTCTCACCGGCATTTTTTACGATGTAGCCGTAGGAGGTGATTTTCTCCGTTTTGGATACAGTTTCCGGATCAGTGTGGGAGGACAGGAACACGATCGGAATGTCTTGTTCCTGCCGAATTGTCACTGCCGCCTGAGTACCATCGAGACCTGGGCCAAGATCGATATCCATTAGGATTAGGTCTATCTCGTCGCTACTCCGGCTCACCTCAACGGCCTTCGCGCCGGTATTGGCTGTAATGACCCGAAATCCTTCCTGCTCGAGCTTCATTGTCGTCGCCATTGCGATGAGGGGATCATCTTCAACGAGAAGAATCGTCTTGCCTATAGTATCTACTGTCGATTCCGGCACACATATCCTCTATTCGATTCGAGATAACATGATGGTCGTAAGTATACTACGATCACGGGCTGGTGGAGCTTTACATAAACCGCCTCTCAACTCACATAGATGTGCATGACGACACGACGATGGCGTTGCTCATGAGCGCGTTTAATCAACCGGACGGGTAGATCGCCAACCGTCGCCACATACCCTCGAGCGGCCCCATACCCCGGCGCGTCTGCCACCAGTGGGCAAAGATCACCTGGACCACCGCAAAGATCAGGACGTACACCAGAAGTGGTAGGCGCCCCAAGGTTCCCCACAGCGGCCGCAGGATAAGGCTGAACAGCACCAGCGATACCACCGTCTGACTGATGTAGAGCGTAAAGGCGGTCTTGCCGGTATTGCGCAGGGCGCGCACCAGCAGACCGTTCCGGCTCGCTAGGGGGATCAGCAGGGACATGTAGCCGATTCCCATGAGGATCCCCGCCAATGTGACCGCGCCGAAAAGCCCCTGGGCAGCACTTGTTTCCAGCCCTACGGCGAACCTGCCGGCGAGGACCGCCGCCCCGATTGCGAACCCAACGACAAGGCTTACTACGCCGCGGCGCCACGCACCGTTGTCGGTGAAGAAGCCGCGCCGGTAGAGCGCCATGCCGATCAACATGACCCCCGCCGTGTGCCAGAACAGCACGATCGGTCCGGCGGCCAGAGCCGTGAGGAACTCGCCCGCGTTGGCTCCCAGCCGCGCCGGAAGCGTTGTCCATTCGGCCTGGGCGGCGGCGAGGGCCGCGGCGTCAAAGGGGAGGGGCGGTACGTCCATGAGGTTTTCCCCGGTGACGATCGCGCCCCACACCAGCAGCGCCATCGGTATTTGCGCCACGGCAACCAGGCCCACCCCGACGACGGTCAACCGCTTCGCGGTCCACCGCGTTGCCCGGAGGACCAGGAACCCGGAGATCGCATAGAGCGTGAGAATGTCGCCAAACCACAGCAGGAACCCGTGGATCAGCCCGAACACCAGCAGCCACGCCAGTCGTCGCCGCAGACGCGGTCGGGGGTCCGTGTCGCGGGCCCGCGACCGATCACTCTGTAACGCCAGTCCCACCCCGAAGAGCATCGTGAAGATCGACATGAAGCGACTCTCCACGAAGAGCACCTGAAAGACGTACACCGCCATATCGACGGCGCCGCTGCCCGCGGTCCACGTCGGCACGAAGTATGCCACCGGCGGAAGCGCCATCGAATAGATGTTCATAATCGGAATGGCGAGGATCGCGACTCCCCTAATTAGATCGAGGCTGTCGATACGGTCGTACGTGGGATTTGTCATTCTTCCTCCGGTAGTTCGAAGAGGTCATGGACGCTACACTCAAGCGCCCGGGCGAGTTTCAGTGCCAGAACGGTGGAGGGCACAAAGACGTGGTTCTCCACCGTGTTTACCGTTTTGCGAGAAACCCCGACGATCTCCGCCAACTCGGACTGGGTGAGTCCGGCCGCTTTCCGAAGTTCAGTCAGGTGCGTGACGAGTTTCATACCAACTCCGTATGCCGGTGACGCCCATGAACAGACAGTATGACCCGCCGGTGAACGCGCCCATCGCCGGGAACGCGGCTTCCACCGAGACCCACTCGCGCGCGAGCAGAAGCCAGAACACCAGGTACACAACCCACGCAACGGTAAATCCGAACCGGTAGGCGCGGTTTGAGTCGTGTTCGGTCCCCTCGTCCCAGGCGCGTTCCACGTTGTCTTCCCCCGCGATGATCTCGGTGATGAAGAAGAACATCACGAGGAGTGCGCCGAGGAGTGCCAGGATGTAGCCGTAGGGGGCGAAGGTCATCGGCATGAGAATGGTAAGCACGCCGTAAAGCCAGAAGACGAGGCCGAAAAGCCCCATCGTGGCGTACCATATGAACGAAAGTCTCGGCGCGGAAATCATGTTTACCTCCACTGATGTAACTTCCACGTTACAATATCACGGAGCAAGAGTAACGTAAAGGTGACATTGCGTTACACTGCTGTGGAGCGCGGGCAGCGATCAGCCTGCGCAACTGCCTCGGAGCACCATCACCGCGGAACTACCCGGCTGCCGCCGCGTTGCTCACTCTCCGCCGCAAGAATTGACTTTGCTAAGACGTGTAGCTACAATTAACGCACATCATGGGCATGGAGGAGGGTGAGATGGAGTTTGGAAGACTGTACTACGACGGCTTCGAACGGAAGTGGAGGGAGGTCCTCGCGTCTATCGCTGATGACAGCGGGATTCAATCGCTGTTGATCATGCGATCCACACCGACCCACATGGTTGCGGTGGTGAGCGCCGGACCCAAAACGGACACCTACCACCCCGGCGATGAGGGCCCGAAGAGCGTCAATCCCGGCTGTCACAAGCTTTACTGCGAACAAGTAGTCAATACCGGCGAGCCGCTGCACGTACCGGACGCGGCGGCTGATGCGGAGTGGCGGTACAACGAAGACCTCGTTCAGTTTGGGCTTGGCGTATACCTGGGATACCCGATTGAGGTCAACGGCCAGGTGCTCGGAACGATCTGCGCGATGCACAATGAGCCGTATGACTTCGACGCCGGCACGCCGAGCATGCGCCACAGACTCGAGGAGCTGAGGGTGGCGATTCAGCAAGATCTCACGAGCGCCGCATGAGGTTTATCCTTCTTGCGGTACTCATCGCGGTGGTCGGTACGAGTATTGTGGTGTGGGCGTCAGGAAACCACGAAGGTCGGATTAACACCGACGCAGCCGGTGTGGCGATCGACGGCTATGACCCTGTGGCGTACTTCACGCGCGGAGCCCCCGTTGCAGGAAGTGCTGACTACGCATACCAGTGGGATGGTGTCACGTGGCATTTCGCTTCCGCCGAACACCGTGATCGCTTCATCTCCGATCCGGAGGCGTATGCTCCGGCGTACGGTGGGTACTGCGCCTGGGCCGTTTCCGAGGGCAAGGTTGCGGGGATCAATCCGGAGATGTGGCATATCGAGAACGGAACGCTCTACCTCAACTACTCCGCCGGCACGAACCGCCGTTTCCTGTCCGATGTCAGCGGCAACATCGCCCGCGCCGAGACCAACTGGCC
>CAYQRW010000024.1:19180-22650 GCA_964419735.1 uncultured Spirochaeta sp. | reverse complement strand
GCGAAATCCAGGTTGCCCAAGAGATCATCGCCTCCCGGTCCAACATGTCGATCCTTTCGAACGTGCTGCTCCAGGCCGACGATGGTACCCTCACCGTGCGCGCCACCGATTTGAAGGTTAGTTTCGAGACGACCCTTCCGGTGACCGTGGTTGAACCGGGAACCACCACCGTCTTCTGCGACAAACTCTTGGGGATCCTCCGATCCGTACCCTCCGGGGAGATCGAGTTTGAACAGAATCCGCAGAACACCGGCGAGAACTTTGTCATTCGCCCCACATTCAAGAAGATCGACTTTCGGTTGCGTAGTATCGCCGCCGATAAGTTCCCCGAGATTCAAACGCAGGCTCCCGACGGCTACTTTGAGATTCCTCAAGAACAGTTCATCGAAATGGTCTCGCAGACCTCGTTTGCCGTCTCCGATGATGAGACCCGCTTCTTCATGAACGGCGTGTATGTTGAGCCGGACGAGGGAAAACTGGTGATGGTTGCCACCGATGGCCGCCGCCTTTCCTACATCAGCCACGATCTGCCCAAGGATATCGGTGATTTCCAGGGCGTTATCATTCCCCCTAAGGTGCTCAACCTGGTGCGGAAACTGGCCAGTGGCGAGGGAACGCTGCGCATGGCGGTGGCCGACAAGCACGTCTTCTTCGAGTTTGAGGATCACCTGATCTCCTCGGCGCTCATCGACGGTCAGTTTCCCAACTATCGCCGCGTCATCCCGGAGAACCAGCACTACCAGATTTCCTTGGATAAGGCGGAGCTCTCGGAAGCGTTGAAGCGCGTCTCCCTCCTGGTGGAGAAGTCTCGTCGGATCTACCTCGAACTCTCCAGCGGAAATCTGCAGCTTCGCAGTGAGGAAAGTGAGATCGGAGTGGCTCGTGAAGACATACCGATCGAGTATGACGGTCCGGAAACGACGATCGCTCTGAACTACACCTACCTGGTGGATCCGCTGCGGGTCATCGGCAGTGATGCGATCTCGGTTCACTTCACTGAGGCCGGCAAGGCGATCACGATCTACTCCGAACCGCGGGAGAACTACTTTCACATCGTGATGCCGATGCAGATCCAGTAAGCGCGCCGTTGGGATTCCAACGCGTCCGCTTTTACCAGTTTAGGAACCTGCGCGATGGATACGTCGATCTTCCATCGCCGCAGGTTTTTTTGGTTGGTGAGAACGGTCAGGGCAAGAGTAACTTCCTGGAAAGCCTATATCTCCTCAGCTACGGCGCCAGTTTCCGTACCCGCCGGGACAGCGAGCTCTGCCGACTCGGCGAGCGGGAAATGGCGATTGACGGCGTGTTTTCCGCGGATACCGGGAGTCGCGCCGCGGCGACTGGATCGACTGCAGTTACCGGTGCGGCTAACGAGACCGGTACGGTTGACGCTGGGCCTGACGCCTCCGGTGCAACCCACCGCCTGGAGATCCGCTGGCAGGAGAATCGTAAGAAAATCACCCTCGATGGAAGCCCGGTACAGGATCGACGCGATATGATCTCGCTCATGCCTTCGGTGGTGTTTCGCCATGACGACATGAGTTTTGTCAGTGGTCCGCCGGAGATGCAGCGCTGGTTCGTGGATCAGACGCTGAGTATGAACCAGCCGGTCTATATCGATGACATGCGCCGCTATCGGGGGGTGCTCCGTAACCGCAACCAGGCGATCAAGGACGGCCTTTACGACCTGATGCCGGTGTATGACCAGGAACTGGCGGAGGTGGGGCTGGAGATTCAGCGCCGGCGCCGCGAGGTGTTGGCGGCGTTTAACGCGGTCTTCGTGGAGGATTTCCAGGTGATCTCCGGGCTGGAGTCACCCTTAATCTTGGATTACCGTCCCAGCTGGCGTGAATTGGACGAGCCCGCCGCCGTGGTGGAGCACCTGCTCGGCAAACGGGAACAGGAGGCTACGCTGCGAACTACCACCAGTGGCCCGCACCGGGATCGGGTGCTCTTCCGCTATGAGGGTCGCGACTTCTTGCAGATCGCCTCTACCGGACAGCAGCGTCTGCTGGCCCTGATACTACGGGTGGCGCAGGCGCGCTTTTTCGCCTCCCAGACGGGACGGCTCCCGGTGCTCCTCTTGGATGATGTACTCCTGGAGCTGGACCCTGGACGCCGGGCACGCTTTGTGGACCGCCTGCCCGCCGCATCACAGCGGATATTCACGTTTCTTCCGGGAGAGCCCTACGGCGCTTATCGTACCGCTGAGACCCTGATATATTCAGTGAGTGATGGACAACTACGAGCCCAATAGTGCCCGGGAGCTCATTCATCGCTTCATTAACACGATCGGTGCCCGTGATGAAACGGGGGTGGTACCCTTTGTGCAGGCGTGGCCCAAGATCGTGGGGCAGGATAAGGCGGCTCACTCGCAGGTGCTGGACGTAAAGAACGGCACAGTTCTGATCGGGGTGGATCATCCGGCGTGGTTGCAGCGAATGCACATGGACCGTACCCGAATCGTGGCGCGTATTCAGCAGGATTTTCCCTCGCTCAACGCCCGCAACCTTGCCTTCACGATTGTGAATGAGCTCACCACCGCCTGGCAGGGAGATTCCCCGGAAACAGATATACCCTCCGGCCCGCAGTCCCGTGCCGCCGCCGGCCACCCCGTGGTGGGAACCTCCGCGGTGGAGCACGTGCAGGAGAACGAACCGATCAGCGATACCGCCCCCTCCGCCGCTGAGGATGATGAGTTTCAATCGCGGTTGAACAGACTAAAAGCCGCCTTGGAGGACAAGGAGCGGGGTGCGGATCATACCGGAGAGAAGTAGCGGCGAGGCGTAGATTGACACGTGCCGATAGCCGTCGGTATACTGCGCCACCTGTTACGTTCAGACGAGGAGTAAAGCTATGAAGCGAACCTACCAGCCAAGTCGCGTCAAACGTAACCGCAAGTTCGGATTTCGTGCCCGTATGAAAACCAAGGGTGGTCGCCTGGTGCTGAAGCGCCGACGCGCCAAAGGGCGCAAAAAACTGTCCATTGCGGATGAGAAGAAGCCTTACTAAGGCGGAGATTCTCCGACGACGACGTGATATTTCGCGCGTGTTCCGAAGCGGGCACGTGCACCGCGTGCGCGGTCTCCACCTCCGGGTGATACCCAACGATGTGGGGTGGAGCCGTGTTCTGTTTGCCGCAACCCGCCAGTTTTCCGGCGCGGTTGCGCGCAACAGAGCGCGCCGGTTGGTACGGGAAGCGTACCGATCGTACAAACCAGAGATCGCTGGGAACTATGATGTGGCGTTTGTCCTGTATCCGGGTTCGTTCAGCTATTCCGATCGTTGTTCACAGGTTGAGACACTGCTGCGCCGGGCCGAGCTGATTTCGTGATTCGGTAGCATTAAGGAACAGAGATGGAAAAGAACACCCTTCTTGCGGTTGTTCTCTCAGTGATGGTTATCACTGGCGGCTTTGTGATACAGAACATGCTGTATCCTCCGCAGCCGGCGCCTGAGACAACAGCGGA
>CAYQRW010000024.1:0-19080 GCA_964419735.1 uncultured Spirochaeta sp. | reverse complement strand
ATCTCCTACCAGCTCCTGGACCACGTGGATGGTGGTGAGCCGGTGGAAATGGTGATGCAGGGCGATACCGATATCGGCGCCTTTGAGCTCCGCTTCGGTGGGGCCGATGCTCCCGCGGTACGCGATCTGTTTCGCGTCGTGGATACCACCGACAACAACACGATAATCTTTGAGCGTGATTTTTACGTCCAGGGCGCCTCGGATCAACCGTTTACCGCGCGCCGTACCTATCGCTTCTATCCGGGTGAATACGTGCTGGAGACCACCGTGGAGTTCCAGAATTCGGTCAACGCCGTGGTACCGCTCAACTTTGACGGCGACGCCTACACGATCTCCTACGGACCGCAGATCGGTCCCTCCTATGAGGAACTGGACAACCGGCAGGAGTACCGCAACTTCTACTACTATGACGGTAACCGTCGCCGCAACATACGGATCCGCAATCAGGGAACCGAAACGCTTCAAGAACAGGTGCAGTGGGTTGCGCTTGCGGGCAAGTACTTTGCCGTGGTAGCGATTCCCGGAGCGATTGACTACACCTATACGATGTCCAGTATCCGTCCCGAGGGACTGCGGGATGGGGCGTCACTGTCGATGACGCGGCCGCCGATGAGTTCCTCCGCCAGCCGGGATACGTACCGCTTCTTTGTGGGACCCAAGGTCACCCGCGTTCTCGATCGGTATAACGATGCCGATGATAACGCCCTGGGCCTGCGCAATCTTGCCCTGGATGAGGTTGAGGACAGCCGATTCCTCTTCGGATGGTTGGAGAACATCCTGAAGTGGGCGATGCAACAGATTCAGCGTGCCGTTCCCAACTACGGAATCGCAATCATTATTCTCACGATCCTGGTGAAGGTGCTGCTGTGGCCGCTGACGCACAAGAGTTATGAGAGTACCAGCCGCATGCAGCAGCTCAACCCCAAGATCCAGGAGATCCGCGAGAAGTACAAAGACAACCCGCAGAAGATGAACCAGGCGATGGCGGACCTGTACAAGAAGGAAGGAGTCAGTCCCCTCGGTGGCTGTATGCCGCTGCTGTTGCAGTTTCCCTTTTTCATCGCCATGTTTGGTGTCTTTAATAACCACTTCGACCTGCGGGGAGCTACTTTTATTCCCGGCTGGATCACCGACCTCTCGGCACCGGAATCGATTCTCAGCTTCGGGGACTTTACCCTCCCCCTTCTCGGCTGGAACGACCTTCGGCTGTTGCCGATTCTCTTCGTGGGAAGTCAGTTACTATCAAGTAAGCTGATGCAAAATCCGGCTGCCGGAACCAGCAACAGCCAGATGAAATTTATGCAGTACGGTCTGCCGATCATGTTCTTCTTTATCCTGTACAATATGCCCAGTGGATTGCTGGTGTACTGGATCTTCTCGAACATTCTCACCGTGGGGCAGCAGTACTTCATATCTCAACGCCGCAAACACCAAGCAACGGAGTAAATAATGGTACGAGAGTTTGAAGGTCGCACTGAACAAGAGGCGATCGACGCTGCCGTGGAGGCCTTGGGGCTGGAACGGCATGAATTTGAGGTCGAAATCGTAGACAGCCAGAAGGGCGGCCTCTTTGGGAGGGGCCGGTCCGTCCGGATTCGGGTGCATCTGCCGGGAGAACCCGGAGATTACGAGGACGCTCCCGCGCCCGCTGCGAACCGTGAGCCCGATGAGGATCCGCGCTATCGGGAAGAGTCGGACCGACTTGCCACCCGGGCCACTCAGGCTACCACCAATCAGGAACCGGAAACCGATTTCGAACATGCGGTGGTAGACTTTGTGACAACCCTCACGAGGAAAATGGGTTTTCCCGCTGAGGTGAAAGTGGCCTACCGCGAACCCAACAAACTGGGGCTTCGCCTGGACACGGACCACGCCAATATTCTGATCGGACGCAAAGGCAAGAATCTGGATTCGATCCAGCTCTTGGCCAACGTGGTGGCCAGTCGCTTTGAGGGAACCGATGTCAAGGTAGTGCTGGACACTGAGGGGTATCGCAGTCGCCGCGAGGAGCAACTGGTGCGTCTGGCGCAGAAGATAGCCGATGATGTGCAGCGATCTCGCGGAAGTAAGCTCTTAGAACCGATGAATCCCTTTGAAAGACGGCTGATTCATACTACACTGAACAATATCGAAAGTATCGGTACCGAGAGTGAAGGGGACGGACTGTACAAGCAGGTTCGGATCTTCTATCGCGGATCAAATCGCTGAGATTGTGGACAACTGGTGGATAACCCCGCCGGTTTTTAACAAACTGAGCGCGTTGTAACTGGTATAATCGAAATAGTTGATAGAATTGATACCCCGTAACGGGGTCGGATCAAGGTTCTGTCTACTTAACGTTTGCGTTGTGTGAGCTTCATCGGTGGATAACCGGTGGAAAACGAGAGGAGAGCGCCATGACATTTGATGAATCCGTCAAGTACCAGGAAAGTCACGAATGGGCCCGGGTGGAAGGCGATCTGGTGGTGATCGGCATTTCCGATTACGCCCAGGACGAGCTGGGGGACGTAGTTTTTGTGGAACTACCCGAAGTCGGTACCTCACTGAAGAAGGGAGACGCCTTCGGTGTGGTGGAAAGCGTAAAAGCCGCCAGTGATCTGTATCTGCCGGCCGGGGGTGACGTGGTTGAAGTAAATGAGGTCCTTAAGGACAACCCGGAGAAGGTAAATGAGGCGCCCTTTGGTGATGGGTGGATCATTAAGGTGAAAGCGACCGATACCAGTGAGCTTGATTCCCTGATGGATGCCGCCGCGTACAAGAGCTTCACCGAGGGACTCGAGGAGTAACGGTTCAGTGCCCACGGGGGCGCCCGGATGAGGTCGTTACCGCAGACCCGTCATGGCCTTGAGCAGGCTATGGCGGGTTTTTTATTGCGATTGCCGCCGACCGATGCCGGAGTATAGCTTAAGGAGAGATTGAATGAGAGACAGACAGAGATGGACGGGCACTATGAACCGGACACACCGAGACCAATACAAGGAGTTACGAGTATGAAACCAGCACAGCAGGGTGGCACCGCCACCCGCATCGATTATCGCGTAAAGGACCTGAGTCTTGCAGATTGGGGTCGCAAGGAAATCCGCATGGCGGAGTATGAAATGCCGGGTTTGATCGCAACCCGCGAGAAGTACGGACCGCAGAAGCCGTTGCAGGGAGTCCGCATCGCCGGAAGTCTGCACATGACGATTCAGACGGCGGTGCTGATCGAAACCCTGGTGGAACTCGGTGCGGACGTGCGCTGGGCGAGTTGCAACATCTTCTCCACCCAGGATCATGCGGCGGCGGCGGTGGCCGTAGGACGCCCGGAAGCGGGAGGATCCGTTTCCAATCCCGCCGGCGTTCCGGTATTCGCTTGGAAGGGAGAGACTCTCGAAGAGTACTGGGAAATGACACTCAACGCGATCTCCTTTCCCGGCGGCAAGGGACCCAACCTCATCGTGGACGACGGTGGTGATGCAACCCTCCTGATCCATAAGGGTGTGCAACTGGAAGACGGTTCCGACTGGGTGAACGGTCCCGCCGACAGCCATGAAGAGGCGGTGGTAAAGGCGCTGCTGAAGCGCGTCCACGGCCAGGATCCGCAGTTTTTCCATAACATCGCCTCCGAATGGCGCGGAGTCAGCGAGGAAACCACCACCGGGGTGCACCGACTCTACAAGATGGCCGAAGAGGGTACCCTGCTGGTGCCGGCGATTAACGTCAACGACAGCGTCACTAAGAGTAAGTTCGACAACCTCTACGGCTGTCGCGAGAGTCTCATCGACGGCATAAAGCGCGGGACCGACGTGATGATCGCCGGGAAGACCGCGGTGGTCTGTGGCTACGGCGATGTTGGTAAGGGTAGCGCCCAAAGTCTGCGCGGTCAGGGGGCGCGGGTGATTGTCACCGAGATCGATCCGATCTGCGCCTTGCAAGCGTCCATGGAAGGTTTCGAGGTTAAGACGTTGGAGGATGCGCTCCCGGAGGCCGACATCTTCGTTACCGCCACCGGCAACAAGGACATTATCACCCTGGAGCACATGCGCCGGATGAAGAACCAGGCGATCGTGGCAAATATCGGTCACTTCGACAATGAGATCCAGGTGAGCCGCCTCAACGAAGCGGAGGATATCGAGCGGGATACGATTAAGCCGCAGGTAGACAAGTACCGCTTCTCCGATGGTCGCGAGATCTACCTTCTCAGTGAGGGACGTCTGGTAAACCTGGGCAACGCCACCGGCCATCCCAGCTTTGTCATGAGTAACAGTTTTACGAACCAGACGCTGGCGCAGCTGGATCTGTGGGCCAACCGGGACACCTACGATGCCACGGTGCGTGTGCTCAGTAAGCGCCTCGATGAAGAGGTAGCGCGACTGCACCTCCAGAAGCTGGGAATTAAACTCAGTACCCTTACCCCGGAACAGGCGGCGTACATCAACGTTTCGGTGGACGGTCCCTTTAAGCCCGACACCTACCGGTACTAAGTCCGATCGTGGTGCAAGGAGAACAACAGATGAACGATCGAACATACCTGTTTACCTCGGAATCGGTAAGTGAAGGACACCCGGACAAACTGGCGGACCAGATCAGCGATGCTGTTCTGGACGCCTGTCTCGCCGACGACCCCACCAGCCGAGTGGCGTGCGAGACGTTTACCACCACCGGCATGGTGCTGGTGGGCGGTGAAATTACCACCAATACCTATGTGGACGTGCAGGAAATCGCCCGGGGCGTGGCCAAGCGGGTGGGGTACGACGACCCCGCCTACGGCTTGGACTACGAGTCCATGAGCGTCATGAGCACCATTCACTCCCAGAGTGCCGACATCTCCCAGGGAGTCTCGGGGTCCGGGCTCAAAGAGTTTGAGGGAGAGCAGGGTGCCGGCGACCAGGGAATGATGTTCGGCTACGCCTGCAACGAAACCCCGGAACTGATGCCCGCTCCTATCAGCTATTCTCATCAGCTCCTGCAGCATGCGGCGAAGCTGCGCAAGCATGGGGATATCACCTGGATGCGCCCCGACTCCAAGAGTCAGGTCACCGTTGCGTACGAGGGTAACCGCCCGGTGCGGATCGATACGGTGGTCATCAGCCACCAACATGATCCTGATGTGACCCACGAGCAGATTCGGGATTCCCTCATCAAGAAAGTAATTCGTCCCATACTCGAGCCCACCGGACTCCTGGATGACCAGACGCGCTACTTCATCAATCCCACCGGCCGCTTTGTGATCGGCGGTCCCCATGGTGACACCGGTCTCACCGGCCGCAAGATCATCGTCGATACTTACGGCGGTATGGGACGACACGGGGGTGGGGCGTTTAGTGGTAAGGATCCCAGCAAGGTTGACCGAAGTGCCGCCTATATGGCGCGCTACGTAGCCAAGAACATCGTCGCCGCGGAGCTCGCCGAACGCGCTGAGGTGCAGCTGGCCTACGCCATCGGGGTACCCTTCCCGGTGAGTGTCATGGTAGAGACGTTTGGTACCGGCCGGGTTCCCGAGGAGCAGATCGCCGCCGCCGTGGAAAAGACGTTTGATCTCACCCCCCGGGGTATCGTGAAGACGCTGGACCTCTTGAAGCCGATCTACAACGCCACCGCCGCCTACGGCCACTTTGGACGGAGCGAGTTCAGCTGGGAGCGTACCGACCGCGTGGCGGACCTCCAAAAGGCGGTGGGATGAGCCGAACGGTCCGTCGGGTGGCGGATATGCTCGCCGCCGGAGAGACGGTGTTCAGCTTTGAGTTCTTCCCGCCCAAGACGGAAACGGGGTGGGAGAAGCTCTTCCGCACGATCGGTGATGAGCTGCTGCCGCTGGAGCCCGCCTATGTGAGCGTCACCTACGGCGCCGGGGGTTCCACCCGGGAGCAGACACACCACCTGGTTACCCGCATTCAGGAGGAGTTTGGGCTCACCGTGGTGGCTCACCTCACCTGCGTCGGGTCTACCCGAGACGAAATCGACGCGATTCTGGCGGAGTATGATCGCGCCGGGGTGCACAACATCCTGGCGTTACGGGGAGATCCGCCGGCCCAGCCGGAACTGAGAGCCGCGCTGGCCGATCAGTTGGGGCCGGACGGTGAGGGGAGCCCCGACTTTCCCTATGCGGTCGATCTGATTCGCCATATCCGCAGCGCCTATCCCCACTTCTCGATCGGGGCCGCGGCGTTTCCCGAGGGGCATCCGGCCACGCCGAACCGCCTGGCCGAGATCCGCCACACCGTGGAAAAGGTGGCCGCCGGCGCCGACTACCTGGTGACGCAACTCTTCTTTGATAATCGGGACTACTTTGATTACGTGGACCGCCTGAGGCTGGCCGGGGTCCAGGTGCCGGTGGTGCCGGGGATTATGCCGATCACCAGTGGCAGCGGCATGGAGAAGATGGCGGATCTGGCGGCGGGGGCCCGTTTTCCGGCGCCCCTCCTGCGAGCGCTCTCCCGCACGCGGGACGATGACGGAGTCCGTCGGGTGGGGACGCACTGGGCCACCGCTCAGGTGGCGGAACTGCTCAACGCCGATGTGCCGGGAGTGCACCTCTATACGCTCAACAACAGCGGCGCCACGATGCAGATCTGCCGCAATTTGGGGCTCGATAGCTATCGGCTGAGTTAGCGCCGCCTGACGGCGGCCGGGTATGCCGCCTGACGGCGGCCATGTATGCCGGCCGCTGAGGTTGCCGGCAGCCGGGCTCACGATAATCGCCGGTCAGTAGTGGTGGCCGAGCCCGATGAAGATCTCCCGGGCGTTTCCATCCAGGGGATGCGTGCCGTCGGCGATCTCCCGCAGGTCGAATCCTAGCGAGCCTCGGACGTACAGGCTGCGAGCGAACAAGGGAAATCCGATTACCTCGATGCCGCTGCCGAATCGCAGATCCCGTTCACTGTCGAAGCTGGTAGAATCGGTAAAATCTACCCGCAGATCACGAACCAGGGCGGTATCGAAGAACACGCCAAACTGCGCCTCAAATATCGGCTCCAGCGTCCAGACGGTGATCACCGCGTCCAGATTGGCAAAGACCCCCAGATCTCCCTGCATCGTATCGTCAAGCAGTCCCCGCGCGTCCTTGACGGCGTCATCCTGGTCTTCGCTCGCTCCGGTGAGGAGATAAAAGGTGCTCAGTGAGGCGGAGACGCCGGCCTTGGGCCACACATCTTCCGCGGGCTGCCACAGCGGCAGGTATCCGCTGACCCGGGCGGTAATATCGGAATCCCAGGCGTTTTCATTGATGTTGTACGAGTTGTCATTGTCGATCGTGAGGCGCAGCCCGCGCCGGTAATTGCCGATCCAGTCCGAACCGCCGGCGCCGAGTCCATGATCAAACCCCGTTCGCAGACCGCGTCGCTCCTCGCTCATTCCACCGGGGCGGTAGCTGGTTTCGGTGTACAGCGAGGGTCCATAGGTGACCTGACCAAACCCCGGCAGCACCACCGGCGTGGCGATCGAGGTACTCAACGCCAGGCGGCTCGTACCGTAGGAATTATCGCTATACTCATCGTTGGTAAGGTAGCGATAGGACTGGCTATACACCGCCTCCCAGTCGAGACCCAGCCCCTGAAACGTGTGTCCCAGGCCCAGGCCGAACTCGAAGTCGAGGTCATCGGCACCGATCTCGAGACTCTGGTCCATAATCAGACGCCACTGCCGTTCCAGCATATTGAAGGGCAGACTGAAATTACTGGAAAGCGTAACCAGGTTTTCCTCGTCCTCGGTGAATTCGTAGTCTAAATTTGCTTCAAGGGTGGAGAGCGTTCCAAAGAAGTTATAATCCCGTCCACGAAGACTCAGCAGTAGCCCGCTGTTGGAATCATATTTTGCGTAGGGGAGCGCGATGATGTTCCAGGTGTCCCGGGTGGTTACCGTGACGTGCACCGGAATCGGCTGGGGGGAATCCGTTTCCAACTCAGCGGTTACCAGCCCTTCCTGCAGCGCTCGCTGATTGATCAACCGCTGCTGCTGATCAGCCAAGTGCGTCTCCAGGGATATCTCATCGGGAAAGGTCATTCCCGGTTCCAGTTCCAGGAGGTCTTCCAGTACCCACTGACGGGTCCTACCTTCGAGACGGTACTCAATTGATTCCAGGCGATACGCCGCGGGAAGCCCCTGTTCCTCCTGGGCGGAAAGCCCACCGGGAGCCACCAACACCAATGCGCCTATCATCAGACGCCGCACAATACCTAAATTCACTTCTGATTGACCTCGAACCGTATCCTACCGGTCACGGCGCTCAGGGGGAAGCCTCCGTACCTCCCTGCTGCACTGCCTCACTGCCCGCTACCCGGGGCCGGCTGTACCTGTGGGACGGGATGCGCGAGGCTCTCCCGCACCATGTGGCCGGCGCGCCCCAGGATGCGGGGAAGCTCCGCCTCCTCCTCGGGAGTGAAACGTTCCAGCAGCCAGTCCGCCGGTTTGCGGGTGCTCGGAGGCCTACCCAGTCCAATTCTCAGGCGCCAGAAATCGCCGGTTCCCAACGCTTGGATCGTGGAACGTACCCCGTTCTGCCCGCGATGGCCGCCACCCCAGGCAAGCTCCACCGTACCGAAGGCGGTCTCCACATCGTCGTGGATCACCACGATCTCCGCTGGATCGAGGCCAAAAAACGCCCGCGCCGCCTGTACACTGCGACCGCTGTGGTTCATATAGGTCTCCGGCGTTAGCAGCGTCAGGGAGCCTTCTTTGAGAAACCGGCCGTGAAACTTCTCCTTCCAGGCGCTTTCATCGGCACTGGTCACTTCCGAGATAACCATCCACGCCGCGTTGTGCCGGGTGCGCTGATACTGCCTCCCGGGGTTACCGAGGAATACTGCTAGTTTGATCGGTTCCTGTGGCGCTGTGCGGGTACCGGGCTGCTTGCCTCTCGCGGAATCACCTTTCATACTACCGATCATATATGGCACCTAAGCTTCGTGTCCTCCTTTCGGACACCACAAATCCCTGGTTCAATCTGGCCACCGAAGATTGGATCTTTCGTGAACTGGACCCCGACACGCGCACCCTCTTTCTATGGCGTAACGCCGATACGGTGGTAATCGGCCGTCACCAGAATCCCTGGGTGGAGTGCAAGGTGGGTAAGATGGAAGAAGACGGCGTGTATCTCGCGCGCCGACAGAGTGGTGGTGGCGCGGTCTTCCACGATACGGGAAACACCAACTTCACCTTTCTCTCTTCCAGCGACGCCTACAGTCAGGATGAGAACTTCCAGATCATCATTAACGCACTGGCCCGCTTTGGCATTACCGCGGAGCGCTCCGGGCGCAACGATATCCTCGTGCAGGAGAAGAAGATCTCCGGCAGCGCCTTTAAGCACACCCGGGAACGGAGTTTTCACCATGGAACGCTGCTGATTACCGCCGATCTCGGCCGTCTCCAGGACTACCTCAACCCCAGTAAGAAGAAGCTGGTCTCCAAGGGGATTAAGTCGGTGCGCTCCCGCGTGGCAAATCTCACCGATTTTTCCGCCGATTTGGACCACCAGACGGTTATCGAGGCGGTGATGGAGAGTTTTTTCGAGTACTACGGCGCGCGGTGTGAGCCGGAACTGCTGGATGCTGAATCGCTCCGGGAGATCACCTCTTTGCAGGCGTACTACGATCAAATGGCCGACTGGGACTGGCGTTTTGGTAAGACGCCGGAGTTTTCTCACCACCTGGAGGAGCAGTTCTCCTGGGGCGGTATCGATCTGCACCTGAACGTAGAACACGGGGTGATTCGGGCGTGCACGATCTTCTCCGACGCCCTAGATCCGGAGATGATCGATTCCCTGCACGCGGCGTTGCCGGATGTCCGGTACCAGCGGGATGAACTCACCCGGACGATCGCCGAGGTTGCGGCCCATCATCCGCAGCGAGAAGCTGAACTAAACGAACTTTCCCGCTGGCTTGCGCACGCGGTGGGATGAGGAGGACACGATGAGTATTCATATTGGTGCCGAAGCTGGGGCGGTGGCGCCCACCGTCCTGATGCCGGGAGATCCGCTGCGAGCAAAATACGTGGCGGAGAACTACCTCGCCGATGTGACGCTGTACAACAACGTCCGCGGTATGCTGGGCTTTACCGGTACGTGGAACGGCACGCCGGTTTCGGTGCAGGGCTCGGGGATGGGCATGGCCAGTTTTGCGATCTATGCCAACGAGCTTATCCGGGACTACGGCGCCCAGCGCCTCATCCGTATCGGCTCGTGTGGATCGATGCAGGCAACGGTCAAGGTCCGGGACCTGGTGGTGGCGATGAGCGCCTCCACCGATAGCGGTATGAACCAGCGCCGCTTCCACGGCATGGATTTCGCGCCCACCGCCACCTGGTCTCTGGTGGAACGCGCCACCTCGATCGCCCGGGAACGCTCCCTCACCTTTCACGCGGGCAACATCCTCTCCAGTGACGCGTTCTATCAGGATGACCCGGATGAGTGGAAGCTGTGGGCGGAGTACGGCGTGCTTGCGGTAGAAATGGAGACCAACCAGCTCTACACGCTCGCCGCGAAACATTCGGTAGAGGCGTTGGCGTTGCTCACCGTGAGCGACAGCCTGGTCACCGGGGAGGCGCTCTCCAGCGACGAGCGACAGACGAGTTTCCACGAGATGATGGAGTTGGCGCTGGCCCTGGCGGAGTAGCGCTGTAGCGCTGGGGCGGCGCGAGCCGGGGCGGCCGGCGGTAAGCGCCCGGCCCGGCGTGCGGCGTCACGGCCGCCACCGCTGCGCCGCCCTCGCCCAGTGCTACGCCAGAAAGAGCAGTCCCACCCCCACCACGGCGGTCACCGACCCAAAGATCTCCCGCACCGTCACTCGCTCTTTGAAGTAGACGATCGCCACCGGAATCAGCAGTACCGGCACGGTGGCGATAATGGTGGCGGCCACCCCGGTCCCGGCGCGCTGCGCGGCGATCAGTCCCAGGGAGACTCCGAGAAACGGTCCGAAGAACGCGCCGCGGCCGATGTGGCGGAGCGCGGTGCGATCCTGCAGGGCGCGTTTTACCAGTCCCCAGCGGCGGGTAGCTATAAACAGCACGACGAATCCGGCGATCCCCGAAAGGGTGCGGATCTGCGTTGCTCCGAAGGCGTCGTAGGTGGGCGCACCGTAGCGGCTCAACACGAGTCCCCCCGCCTGACCAAGGGCTCCCACCACCGCCAGCCATATGCCCCGAATTCGTCGGGGATAGGGCAGCGCCTCCCCGATCGGGCGCGGGGCGCGGGCGGTGGTAACGATCATAATGCCGGCGACAGTGAGCACCATCGCCACGATCTGGATTGGGGTCAGGCGCTCGTCCAGGATAAGCCATCCCAGAACTGCGGTCATGGGCGGAACTGAGCTGTATACCAGCATGGCGGTTCGGGCACCGGCGTCGACAAACGCCTGAAACAGGAACAGATCCCCGATCACAAAACCTACTACGCCGGACAGCGACAACCAGATCCACACGTGGCTTCCCGCGTCCAGCGGTAGGGCTCGACCATGAACAACCACCCCATACAGCGCAAACAGAGCGAACGCAACGACGAGACGAATCAGGTTTACTTGAAGCGACCCCACCCGGCGGCCGGCGGCTTCAAAGGAGAGGCTGGTCACGGTCCAACAGACCGCAGTGGACAGCGCGGCGAGTTGGCCGAGCATTTGCATGTTCAATCGTTGCTTGCCCTTTCTATCTCGTTTACAATGACGTAGACACCATGGTCCATGACACGATTTTCCGCATCCTGTCGGCGTACGGACAGATAATCATCATCGCGGCTGCGGTGATACCAGTCATTACCCTTCTCATCAGCTTCACTCACGGAGTGTACGATGGCCGTCGCGCCCCATGGAGGCACTTCTATGCACTCATGGTCCACCTCACCACTGCGGTCACTGCGGCCGTGACCGCCGCTCTCATATACCATATCCTGGAGCGCGGGTCACCGGATTGGGCGATTGTTTCCGTAGTTCCCCTGGCGGTGATCGTAGTGGCGTGGCTCTTCACCTTGGTTTTCGTCAAACGCGCCGTGGATTTTTCCATGCTGCGTTCCATCCGCAATCCCTTCGCGCTGTTCCTTTCCTGGGCCTTCGGCTGGGCCACGGCGTCGGTCCTGGCGTTTAGCGGCATATGGCTGATTCCCGGCCCGGAGTACGTCACCGTCATGGTGACGGTGGTGGTGGTCTTCTTCGCTATTCGGCTATTCTTGAGACTTACGTTTGGACTGAGGGACCAGGAATAGGGACGTGACCGACGATCGAATCGCCCTCCCCTGGAGCTCGTTTTGGATTACTGGGGCAAGTTCCGGTATCGGGGCGGCGCTGGCTCGGGAGATAGCGGCTCCCGCCGTGACGGTGTATCTCTCCGGCCGCTCCGCAGAACGGCTGGAGGAGGTTGCCGGCGACTGTCGCGGGCGGGGTGCCACGGTCCACACCGTGGTGTTCGATATGGCCGATGCCACCGCCCGGGGTCAGGCTATTGCCGAAATATTGGCCGCGGACCCGATCCCGGAAGTGCTTATTAACAACGCCGGTCTCAGTCAGCGTGGCACCGCTGAGGAGACCGATTTCTCCGTGGACCGCACCATCATGGAAGTCGATTTTCTTGGGGCGGTGGAGCTTACCAAGGCGTTGCTCCCGTCGATGCGTGCCCGCGGATCGGGATGTATCGTGGCGGTTTCCAGTGTCGCGGCCTTGGCGCCGGTACCCCTTCGCAGCAGTTACAACGCCGCCAAGGCGGCACAGTTGGCGTTCTTTGGCACGCTGGCCAATGAGACCGCCGATACCCAGCTATCGGTGCATCTCGCAATTCCCGGTTTCGTGAAGACCGAGGTATCACGGAACGCCCTCACCGGGTCGGGAAGCGCCTCAGGTCGCATGGATCCGAACCAATCGGCGGGAATCGATGGAAAAACCGCTGCCCGTGATATCCTTGAGGGTATCGCGGCAGGAAAGAGACGCATCTACACCGGGTTTACGTTCAAGCTCCGGCTTATGGTGTTTCTTGCACGTCGCGTACCCGGTTTGCTTGATCGGATTCTGCAGAAGACGGAGGTGCGGTGATGCTCCTGACGATTTTTCCCGATGCGCGGTCGGTGTTGCTCCTTCGCACGAGTGCTCCTGAAATACACGGACGCACCCCGATGTATACGATTCCTTCCGTCGACAGTCTCAAGGAAGCGGGTATCACCGTGCCTGATCGGCTTTGGCAGTATGCCGAACGCCAGGGGGAGTCGGTGAGTGGTGTCTTCATGGACGGATCGGTGCTGGATCACCTCCTGGCGGTCACCGGATCCAAGACGGGTCTCGGGTCCGGGGCGGGTCTGGAGATCGTTGGTCGCCGGGAGGCGGCGGATCTGTTGGATGTAGACGATTACTGGCACATGAACCGCGCCTTTCACTTGGCCGACTGGGATCGGCGCACCAGTTTCTGTGGAACGTGCGCTTCACCCATGGAGCGCAGTCCCCGGGAAATATCCAAGACCTGTCCCTCCTGCGGTGCCAGCAGCTATCCTCAGATCGCACCGGCGGTGATCATGGCGGTGGTAAAAGATGGGCAGCTGCTCATGGCCAACAGTCGTCGGCACAGCGGGCCGATGTACAGTGTGCTTGCCGGTTTTGTCGAAGCGGGAGAGACGCTGGAGCACGCCGTCAGTCGGGAAGTTCACGAGGAGGCGGGAATCCTCGTGCGTAATATCGAGTACTTCTCCAGTCAGCCGTGGCCCTTTCCCAATTCTTTGATGATCGCCTTCACCGCTGAGTGGGCCTCCGGTGAACTATCCGCGAATGACGACGAAATCATCGACATCGGATGGTATAAACCGGCGGAGATTCCGGCACAGATTCCCAGTAGTTACAGTGTTGCCCGACGTTTGATCGAATGGTTTGTCAGTGAGTTTGGTACTGCCGATGATCTGCAGCGAATTCTTGACACCGCCAGCGGTTGAACGTTGGGTGAACATTCGTCACGGATAGATTTTACAGTTGCTAAACCGAAATTCTCGGTTTACCCTACACATCACAACACGAGGAGCGCGCGTATGCAGCCGGTACAATGGGGAGTTATTGGAGTTTCAGGACACTACCGTTTGAGGTGTTCAGCACCACTGCAGCGGTCGGAGACGGTTAAGATGCGGGGAATCGCATCCCGTTCCGTGGACCGCGCCCAGGCCGCCGCCGCGGAGTTCGGCATGAGCGTCGGGTACGGAAGTTATGAGGAACTTCTGGCGGACCGCGAGATCGAAGCGGTGTACATCCCCCTGCCCAACCACATGCATTTGGAATGGATCAAGAAAGCCGCGGATGCCGGTAAGCACATCCTCTGCGAAAAACCCCTGGGGCTCAACGCCGCCGAGGTAGAAGAGGCGATCGCCTATACGAACAAGAAGGGTGTGCTGCTCATGGAGGCGTTCATGTATCGTCTGCATCCGCAGTGGCTTACCGCCAAGGAACTGATTTCCATCGGCGAGATCGGATCGGTTACCACCGTGCAGAGTCACTTCTTCTATGACAACCGCGATCCCAACAACATTCGGAATCGGCCGGAGGCCGGGGGCGGAAGCATCCTGGACATCGGCTGCTACGCCGTGTCCTCCGCCCGTTTTCTTACCGGGAAAGAGCCGGTGCAGGTGATGAGCCTCATCGACTGGGACGAGCAGTTCGGCACGGACCGGCTCGCCTCGGGCATTCTCGATTTCGGTGATGGGGTGCAGTCCACCTTTACGGTGGGAACGCAGACCTACGCGCAGCAGAAGGTGCAGGCGTTCGGCACCGGCGGCACCGTGCGCGTGGAGCTTCCCTTTAACGCGTATCCCGATGTGCCGCTGACCGTGCACGTGGAAACGGGGGTTGGGCACCGCACGGTGAACCATCCGCCGCAGGACCAGTACCAGATCCAGTTCGAGAAGTTCTCCGAGGCGGTCCGCCGGGGTGGGCCGGTCCCGACACCGATCGAGGATGCTCTCGGGAATCAGCGCGTGCTGGATGCACTCTTCAGGAGTGGAAAAAACCGGTCGTGGGAGCGACCTGAATAGGAAAAGGAGAGCCCATGTCTCATGGACACATAGTAGTGATAGGTGGAGGGGGAACGGGAGCAGCGATCGTCCACGATCTGATGCTTCGCGGTTTTTCCGCCACGCTGGTGGAACGCGGTGAGCTCACCAGCGGTACCACCGGCCGTCACCACGGACAGTTGCATTCCGGGGCCCGGTACGCGGTGGGTGACCGGGAAATCGCCAAGGAGTGCATGGATGAAGTGCGCATTCTGCAGAAAATCGCACCGGAAGCGCTGGAGATGAACTACGGTCTCTTCGTGGCGCTTACGGATGAGGATGTGGCGTTTGCGCCGGAGTTCATTCAGGCCTGTGAGGAATCGACGATTCCCACCCGGGAAATTCCGGTGGAGCAGGCGTTGCGCATGGAACCGCACGTAAATCCGGCGATCAAGAAAGCGGTGCAGGTACCGGATGGTACGATCGACGCGTGGCGTCTGCCGCTGCACTTCTTTGCTACTGCCCGCGCCAATGGCGCGGATATCCGTACCTTTACGGAGGTAGTAGAAATTCTTTCCACCGGTGGCGTGGTTACCGGCGTGCGCGTCCGAGATCTGGGCTCTCGCAAAGAGTACGAAATCAAGGCGGACATGGTGGTGAGCGCCACCGGTGCCTGGGCTGAAAAGGTTGCCAAACTCGGCGGTATTCATATTCCGGTGACTCCGGGTCCTGGAACGATGGTTGCGGTAAAAAAACGTCTGAACAACATGGTAATCAGTCACCTGCACCCGGCCGGTGACGGTGATATCGTGGTACCGCAGCGGGGTCTATCGATTATCGGCTCCACGCAGTGGAAGACCGACGATCCCGATACCGTGGAAGTGCCGCAGGCGGATATCGACTATCTCCTGCGCCGGGCGGCGGAGCTAATGCCGGCGTTCTCGGAAACGGCGTTCCACGCGGCGTGGTCCGCCAGCCGCCCCTTGGCCGGAGCCTCCAGTAACGTGGAGGACGGGCGCAAGCTCAGTCGTGATTTTATCGCGATCGACCATGGCAAGTCCGACAACCTGCAAGGTATGATTTCCATTATCGGCGGCAAAGCCACTGTGCTCCGGGCGATGGGTGAAAAGACGGTGGACCTAATCTGCGATCTCTTTGGCGTAGAGGAACGATGCCGCACGGCGGAAACTCCCCTTCTGCCGCACCGTGCGTTTTACAATCCCAGTCTCGCCAAGCAACCCACGGAGGTGTCCTCATGAGCAACGCAACTCACGATCCCACCACCATGCTGGAACCGGCACTGCGGACGGTGGTGTTCCGCATTGAGCGCAAGCAACTGGACGAGGGTTGGGGTGAATACGAAGTTCCCATTAAGGCACACACCACCGTGGTGGACGCCCTGGAATGGATCAAGAACCACTTGGATGACACGCTGCTCTTTCGGCACAGTTGCCACCACGGGAGCTGCGGCACCTGCGGGATGGTCATTAACGGTGAGCGCAAGCTCGCCTGCACCACCAACGTGAGAGAACTGGTGGAGGCCGCTGAGGCTGCCGGTACTGACACCACTATCGAGGTATTACCGCTGCAAACGATGACCCATATCGGTGATCTGGCGGTAGATCCCACGCCGCTGTTCAAGGATTTCCCGGTAGCCGCTACCTACTTGCGCGCCAGTGAGGCCAATAAGAATAGCGAAACTCCGCAAGAGATCGACCGCTACGTGCGTTTTGAGAACTGCATCGAGTGCGGATTGTGTGTGTCGGCGTGTCCGGTGATCTCGATTCGGGAGTTCATGGGACCGGCGGGACTCTCAGCGTACAACCTGGAACTCGATAAGCATCCTCACCGCAGCGCGGAACTACTGCCGCAGGTGGATACCGACCAGGGCGTCTGGGGCTGTGACCGCCACTTGGCGTGCAGCGCCGTGTGTCCCACCGGCGTGTATCCCGGCAAGCAGATCGCTATGTTGCAACGCAAGATCAAGAAAGCAAACGGGCAGTAGCGGCGGTGCGGAGCATCGCGCCGGCGTATACAGCCGGAGTGTCGCGCCGGAACGCAGTGCGGTCGGAGGGC
Source organism: uncultured Spirochaeta sp. (assembly GCA_964419735.1). Lineage (GTDB taxonomy): Bacteria > Spirochaetota > Spirochaetia > DSM-27196 > Alkalispirochaetaceae > Alkalispirochaeta. Next base: position 2,093 of record CAYQRW010000024.1, on the reverse strand, counting down.
GTGGCGATACGCGCCGCGCCCTCAACCTGTAGATCAGATCTTATCCACTAACATCGAGCATTTGCCGGAGGGAATCGGGAGCGTCTTGGGCTGCTTGCGGCCCAGGCGGTCCAGGGTGAAGTAGTAGAGTTTCTCCGACTCGTGGCGGATCTCCCAGCCGCGGCCGCTTTTCTGGCTGAGGATCGTGATCGTGTTGCGCCGGAGGTTGAGATTCTCGATGCCCATGATCTCCAGGGTGGGCACCACCCAGCGTACCGTCTTGCGGGGGAGACTCACCTCCAGCCCCACCACGTTCTCAATCATCAGCGTGATCGTGGAGAGACCGATTTCCGGCAGGTGCATCGGCCGGGGAAACTCATCGTTACCGGGCCACTCCGCGGCGCCCTCTCTCATTGGCCGGTACGCTTCCCAGACGGTTCCCTTCCGGTCACCCTCGGGATGAAGCGTGTCGAGCATGTTATACAAATGGCGAATCGCGAACTCCCGCGCCGCCTCCCACTCGTGCTGCCGCTCCAGGCCTTTAAGAATCATGAAGGTGAAATGGGGAAACACCGATCCGCGCCAGCCCTCGCCATCCTCGGAAAAGGTGGGCTCACTTACCGCCAGGGAGGGAAATGGATTCTCCGTGCCGAAACTATCGGGATCCTTGAGATGGTCCACCAGCCGGCTGGCGCGCGCCTCATTTGGAATGTCGGTGAGTAGTGGCCAGAAGGTGGCCACCGTTTTTACCGGCACCTGTTCGCGATCCTTGTCCAGGTCGTAGTAGACGCCGTCGTCATCGTTCCACATGAGCTGGTTAATGCGCGTTTTGAGGGAGAAGTACTGCCGCCGGTAGCGGAACTCGATGTCTTTGTCGTTGAGCACGTGGCCCAGCTCCGCCATGCGCGCGGCGTTGAGCGCCGCCTGCGTGTTGAAGTCTACCGGGTAGTACATTTTCTCCCGGGGGGCGTTGGGCATGCCGGTGGCCGAGAGGGGCACGTGAAACAGACCGGTCTCATCCTTGAAGGTTGCTTCCAACCACTCGAAGTAGCGCTCCAGGGTGGGCATCACCTCTTTAATCCGCTTCTTGTTTCCCGCTTTGTGGTACATGTTGTACTCCGCCCAGGCGAAGAGCGGCGGGGCGGCACCCTCGGGGTTGTCGTCCGAGAGGATCGGCTTTCCCGTTTCCACCGAGTACTCGGCGCGAATGGCTCCATCGGACTCCTGCTTGCCATAGAAGTTGTCCAACTGAGGTTCGGCGGGATAGTTGCGGTTGCTGTACACGAGGAAAAACGAGGAGAAGATCGCATCGGTCTGGTTGATCCGCTCCGCCTCGGGGGCGTTGAAGTACCGCGATTCGAACCCGTTCTTGCTGGTGCCTTTCTGCCAGTAATCCTCGACCCATGCCCAGGTTTGTTCGTAGATATCGACAAAGTCCTGGTCGTAGAAATGGACTGTCGGAAACTCTTTTTTTGTTGCCACTGTTATCGACCTTATAAAGAATGAATACGCTGCATGGAACGTGGGGTGCCGCTAAACATAGCGCGCCCACGGCCCTTCGTCAAATCGCCCGCAACTCTTTGCTTGACAGGGCTATACCTTGTTGTCATAGTTGCGCGCATGGACATGTCCGAGCTCAAAACGACCATCGATATGGCAATGCTGGAGCTGGACGAAACGCAGACCGCATCACTCGAGGGTGCTGTTGAGCAGATGCTCGAGTACTTCGCCCTGATGTCCACCATCGATATCGAAGGGGTGGAGCCCACAACCCACGCCCTCATCGCTGCGAATCGTCTGCGCCGAGACACGGCGCGCACCGACGTCGACCCCGACTCACTCCTGGAAAATGCTCCCGATCTGGAAGACCGGTTGGTGGCAATTCCCAACGTCCTGTAGTTACCCATGTGGAACACCATCCTCACCAATACGCGTGACGAGTACGCGCGATTTCTTGCCGACCAGGACCAGCGCAGTGCTGCCTTCCTGGAAATCGGGTCTCCCGCGCAGTGGACGCGTTCCACGGAGCCTGACCCCGGCGAGGGACCTTCGTTACCGATCCCCGTTGCTGTTAAAGATAACATCGCTGTCAAGGGGTATCACCTTTCCTGCGG
>CAYQRW010000023.1:0-22729 GCA_964419735.1 uncultured Spirochaeta sp. | reverse complement strand
ATCCGGGCCAATTTCTCCTACTATCGATGAAAGCTGCTACTTTGAGAATCGCTGCTCTTACCTTATTGCACTACCCGCAAATCGTGGTATTATTACAGTCTGGCATCGTCTATCGGAAGGCGGAAAAGGTCCGACGATCTTGGTGGCCAGCGCTGAGGATGTTGCCTTTTCCGCCCTTCCTGCAGATTCTGCGCGTTTGCTGCCGGTGAGTTCACCGTCTGAGATTTGCCGTAGAGTTCACGTGAAGCTCCACCTCAAACAGTCGGTCCCATGGAAACTCGACCGATTCTAAGCCGGCGGTTGCGGGCAACCCTACCCCCGAGAATGTGCGCGCCCACAGTGCATTCAGTTCATCTCGCGCGATTTGCCGTGCCGCGTCGGAACGGTCTCCCAGGGACACTGCATTGAAACCTTTCGGGTGCCGACCAAGTTCTTGACGCACAACCGTCTGATATGCCCAATCATCCAGCAGTCGATATACAAGATTCTCGCGTCGCACCTCTTCATCGCGAAATATACAATGTAGCGCCCCTTGAGCTAGAACCGTGCCGATGGTATTGCCGGTTGTATTCCATCCTGCATACGCACAGAAGTAGTCCCAGAGCCCGGCGTTCTCGATCGCGTACACAAGGGCGGAGGTTCCTCCGTTCGCACTGGCGCAGTCTGCCATGGCAATTTGGAGCCCGTGTTGGTCCGCCACCACCCGAAGAGAATCCACGAAAGCAGCCTGCCGTAGCGCGCACGCATCAGCCGGTTTCTGATTCCACGCTTCCCCCATTTCCTGGGGGCAACTATTCATAGCCAGGATCAGATCTGCTGCGCCTGGATCCTCTACCAGAGTAGCTCCCATCGCCGCAATCTGTGACCGCACGCTCTCACCCAATGGCCGGCTCTCGTATCTTGGTATGAGCTGGTGCGCGGCCGGATCCAGATATATCGGTGCCACCGCTACCCGCGTTTCCGTGGCCGCCAGTGTAGCTGCCGCAACCAGCACAGTCCCTACTTCATCCGCTCCGGGATAACTGAAGATACGATCCCCCACAGAACTGCTGCGAATCAAGCTCCGCAGAATCGCGTTCTCCCGTGGACCATATCCGTACGTGGCTGTGTCATCTTCCGGTAAGATGAGCCGGTCAAGTAAGCCCTCCGACACAAAATCGACGACCCTCTGGAGTGCGCTATGATTCAGTCGACGCCGGGTGTCGTAGTCGGCGATCACGCTATCCGGTAGTTGCGCGACTTCCGTCAGCAATGTCTCATGCTCTTCTTCGGTTAACCCGGCAACTTCCAGCTTGTGGCTCAGATACCCCCGCGTGAACAGCGCCTTGCCATAGGTCTCATAGTAATCGGGCTCTTCTTCCGCGGATGAGTACGCTGGAGTTCTCATGATCATTCCGTACAGATAGATGCGGCAGCCGTAGCCCTTCGCTGTCCGCAGAAGATCATGTAACCGCAGCAGGCGGCCGTCCAGTGTCTTTTGGGTCAAATTGTGAACACGTGAAGGAATCAATCCTCCATAGAGAACCATTTCCACCGGCATGATAAGTGCATCGGCACCCGCGATTTCTCGCTCCAGCCAATCTGCCACCATTGCCGTATCGGCGGGCCGCTTTTTGTAGCCCAGCAGCTCCTGGGGAGGCATCGCCAACGTGATGCCACCATCTTTCGGCAATTGCATGCTTGGAAACAGAACATTACACGGTCGCTCGTCGAGCGGTACATACACTATCTTCAATTGGGAGCCTCGCTATAGATGATGGAATAGATCTGCTTCGGGTGTAACCGAACACGTAACTCCTGCATTGCTGCTGTCGACGCGTCGGCGTTATCGTGTTGCAAAGCTCCGGGAGCTCGATACTGGCGCTCCTCCTCCAGAGTTATCTCCTGCCATTCCACTGGTACGGTGAACCGGAGAGTGCCATGCTCAACCGTTTCTGAAGGGTTCCACAACCGTAGTAGCCGTCGGTGCTCGTCAAGGGGATAGTGGGCGCTCATGATCAACGTTCTGGTGTCGAGAATGAGTTGCGACGACTCCGACATCCCCTCCTGTCCTTGAAACGCGATCGGCGGCTGAAGAAACCGACGCGCTAACGCCGGCGCCTCAATCCTCTCACAAAAAGCGATCGCCAGTTCCGCCTGAAACACTCCCAGGCACTGTCCCTCTGGGGTGGGAATATGAGGTCCCGCGCCACCACCACGATTGGGCAGCGGTCCTTTGGATAGCATCCCTGTTCCCCGCAGGAGGGTAAGATATATCGCACCTCCGTCGCCGACACCGTTTGCAGCTTGTGGTGCTGCATCCGGAGCAAATTCGTACTCGTGGAGGCCATCGTGGATGACGGTGATACCTCCCGCCCAGACCAAAGAGGACGTGGGAGCACTACTCTCGGGGGCTTCCGTCTGCGGGGCCGTCCAGTGGTATCGTTGTCTCCGATTGGTCCGACGAACAATATCAAACGCGGTGTCACTGTAGTGCTCGTGGGCGGACTCTGGAAGGCGGATACGGATCTGATAGCGCCGGTTCTCGATCCGATTATCCACCACCGCGGAAACCCGCACAAAGGATTCGCCCCGCCGCAGAGTAAAGGTCAGCTCGATGGAGCCTCCCCGGGGAGCAGCATAACGAGCGGACATCCAAGCAGTATGCATACCTGTTTGCGCTTCACCAAACTCGATGAGCCGCAATTGGGTGGTCTGCACGGAAACTGCGGTATAGCTATCGCCCTGGTCCTCATCCGCGAACAGCGCCACCGCGTCATCGACGACTACCCCACTTCGCCGGTCGGTGAGTTGAATCGATCCTGCCGATAGACCACGCAACTGCAGCGCATCATTGGTGATCGTGAGCGCCGTACCGACAGGCGCCGGCTGAAACGGTTTCGCGACAGGTTCTACTACAAACTCCCGCGCCTGCATTCCTTGGAACGTAGCCGGGAAGAGAATTCGGTATGCCACCGACGGCATCCAATCGGGAGCGTTTTCCATTTCCGAGTAGAACCCATCATGTTCCCACCTTGCTACGGTATCTACCTCTACGGGGATTCCATTGCTCAGGAGGCGTATACTGCCACGGTCGACAGCTTGCGGAACCTGGACCACCGCCTCAATGGCGAGCGACGACTCCTCCCATGGTAGGAGATTCCACACCTGAAGAATCGGCTGAAACGATCCAGGACGGAAACCCAATACCCGCCGCAACACATCATGGATGTATCGGTCTATGCCGGCCAGCAGTTCTTCATACCGGCTCACGTTTGTTCGATGAACCTGGTCGATACTGCAGCCCCCGATGCTGTCGTGGGGCTGGTTCTTGAGCAGTTCTCCCCACAACCATTCGAGGTACCGCGGTTGGAGGTACCCCGGTGTCTCCCAGAGCATCAGCGGTTCTAACACTCCACTGAGCCGCTCTTCAGCTCGCCGATTGAGTCGTTTCAAATATTGTCGAGAAGAGAGAATACCGGACAACAAGAACGCTTTCCGGTTGTCCCTCTGCTCACCTTGAATCTCGGCAGTCGCGACGTACGATTCCAACTCCCCTAATGCTTCCCCTAATCCAACCTCAGCGATCTCGAGCTCTGGATGCGCTGCTGCTGCGGTACTGAGCTTATTCTGCCAGTCAGCCGGCGGCACGGTATGGTCGGCGCCGGCAAGTAGGAGCATGGGCTCACGGGGGGCGCATATCGCAACCATGTCTTCCAGGAACGCATTAAGCGCCTCCAGATATGACGCACTATTGAAGATCGGATTGTAGTAGCCGGCAAACCGTGGGAGCACATGCGTCTTCACTTGGCTGCCATCTGCCCCGTGCCAAACCACATTCGTCACGTCTGCCGGTGCGCCGCGAAAAATCACTGCCCAGGAAAGATTCAACTGCGTGGCAAGCTGCGGAATCTGGCTCAGGTGTCCGAAGAGATCCGGTAAGTATAGGCAGGTGGGCTGGGAGCCGGCCTCATATGCCGCGGTGAGCCCCATCTGCAGATTCCGAATAAGAGCCTCACCGGACACCAAAAATTCATCGGGAAGGACGTACCATGGGCCTACCTCGATCCGGCCCTCGGCGATCGCTCGCTTCAGGCGGAGGTAATCCTGATTACTCATTATCGGTGCGAGATCATCGAGGACCACCGTCTGACCATCAAACAGGAATCGCGTGATCTCGCCGCTGTCGAGCTGTTGCAGGACGCGCAGCGTCGCCCGCAGGAGGCGATACTGAAAGCTGCCGTACGGGTAGTACCACTCGCGATCCCAATGAGTATGGTGCACGACCAAGAGACGTCGCTTCCGATCAGCCTTTAACGCCACTGGAAATCGCCCCATCTATGAAGTGTCGTTGATTGATCAAGAAAAATGCGAGTACAGGAATCATCGCCAAGACCGCGCCCGAAGCGATCAGACGCCAGTCGTTGGTAAACGTACCCTGGAGCCGTTGTACACCCAAGGGGACCGTCAGCAGATTCTGGTCATCGAGCACCAAGAGGGGCCAGAGAAAATCGCCCCACATGTTTACAAATGTGAAAATCGCCAGAGCCGCTACCGCCGGCTTGACCATCGGCATGAGTACTTGAAAGAGAATCCTAAATGATCCAGCTCCGTCCATGAGCGCTGCTTCCTCCATTGAGCTGGGAACGGTAATCAGCGCTTGGCGAATCAGGAATATTCCAAAGGCGGTAACTGCATTCGGCAGTATCACTCCCCAGAGATTATTCTTTAACCCCACATCCACGATGAATATGAAGTTTGGAATCATCGTGAGCTGCACCGGAATCATCAATGTTGATAGGGTGGCAATGAAGATAATCTTCTTACCAGGAAACTCCATCCGCGATAACGGAAACGCCGCCATAAGCGCAAAGAGCACATTGAAGGTCACCGTGGCTGCCACTACCAGAAGCGAGTTGCGAAAGTACGTGAGCAGGGGAATCGTCTCAAACACCTTGATGAAGTTTCCAAACGTCGGTGTCTCCGGGATGAGCTGGGGAGGAAACGCGAAGATATTCTCTGAGGGTGACTTAAACGCGGTGGACACCATCCAGAGAAACGGAATGATCGACACGGAGAGGACCAGAAACAGCAACAGATACAGGCCGGTTGTCCGTAGCCGAGAATGACTGTGAATCACGATTAGCTCCTTGTGTAGCGCCGCTCTGAGACGTGCAGGCTGACCACACTAAAGACCAGGAGCACCATGAAGAGAACTACCCCCATGGCACTGGCATACCCAAACTGAAGCTTGTCAAAGGCGGTATCATAGATTTCGAACACTGCGGTCCGAGTGGAATTGAAAGGCCCTCCACCGGTCATGACGTATACCTCATCAAACACTTTCATCGCAGCAGTCGACGAGAGAACGGCCACAACCGCCATCGTTGGTGCCAGGAGCGGTACCGTGATCTTGAGGAGTTTCTGCAACGCATTGGCACCATCGATCGTGGCACTTTCATACAGTTCACTGGGTATCGTCTGGAGTCCCGCCAAGTAAATGACCATGTAGTATCCAATCCCCTTCCAGATCGTCACCACCATCACTGCATAGAGGGCGATTCGGGGATTCGTCAGCCAATTAACCGGTTCATCGACTACGGGTATTACCGAGGTGATGAGGTAGTTGAGTACGCCGTTTTCAACGTACATCCACCGCCACATAATCGCAGCAACCACAAAACTGGTAACAACCGGCAAATAGTATACGGTGCGGAAGATCTTTACCCCTGGGAGCGGTTGGTTTACCAGCACCGCCACCAGCAATGGAATGACAACTAAGGCCGGAACAACCACCAGGAAATAGCGAAAGCTGTTGAGAAATGCGTTAGCAAACGCACTACTCGTAAAGAGCTTTCGGTAGTTCTCTAATCCAGTCCACTCGGGATCGGTCAATAGCGAATACTCCGTCAGACTAAACGCAAAAGCCCGACCCAGGGGAATGAAAAAGAAGAGCATCAGGATGACCCCTGCGGGAATCAAATACAGATAGGGAGTAAACGGACGATAGAGACGTGCACTCATGGCCGAGGGGGACTCCTTTGCAAAAGGTAACTAAACTCTGGTACCGCGCCGGAGCGGTATGTCGGGGTGGGAAAACACTCCGCCCCCACCACTCCGGAACGGTCCAGCCATCTGTTCTATCTTATTGAGCGAGAAGCTCTGAAGCAGTCTGCTCCGCTTCTGCAAGCAACGTCTCAGGATCTCCCTCTCCGGCCACGGCCTGCTGGAAGGCATTTATGAACGCATCGCGAATCTCCGGCCAGTTCTGAATCGGCGGGAAAATCACCGACCCGCTCGCAACCTCCTGCGCACTCATGATGCGGGCCTCCGTAGCGGGGGTGCCGTCACTTTCACTGAAGAACGGGTCCTCGAGAGACGCCCGGGTTGAAGGAACGATTGCCCCCGCTTCCCGGGCAAACTCTACTTGCGTGTCATTACCGGTAATGAACTTGGCAAACTCTACGGAAGCATCCACGTGGTCGTTCTCGGACGGAACAGCAATGTTCATAACGGCGATGTTGCGCTTACCGTCAGACCCAACGATCTGAGGTCCTACGGCGGTATTGTCATACACCGCTTGGGAGTTCTCCCGAATCATCCTCGCATGAGACGTTCCCCCAAAGAACATCGCCAACTCACCGGAGCTATATAACTGAATCGCTTCACCGGTGCCACTCTTAGAAATGAGCGTATCCGAGGGGATGAGTCCTTCATCCAGCATAGACTGATAGAAGTCAACCGCCTCTCGAACCTCTCGAGTATTGAACTGCGCTTGGGTGAAATCGTCATTGAACAGACGAATTCCCATCCGTTCCAGCTCCTCCATAATGAACTGATCGTTAAAAAACGTCATGTACCCATAGGCGCCCGTCTCACTTTTGATCTGGCGAGCGAACTCCCGCAGCTCATTAAAGTTCGCCGGTGGTGCGGCAGGATCCAGGCCGGCTTCCTCAAACAGGGCGGTATTGTAATAGATCATGTTGGTGGTGATGTACCACGGCACCGCAAAAACGGTATCTCCGTACGTGCTTGCGTTCCACGGTCCGTCAAAGTATTCAGACCTCTGGTCCGCTGCGGCCTGACTCATATCTACCAGCAGATCACTCTGCGCCAATCTTTGACTGAATGGAAGGTTAAGGTTCACCACATCCGGCAAAGTATCACTGGCTGCGGCGGTGAGAATCCGGGTTTCCATATCACCCCACGGCACATCAACCCACTCTACTGAAACTCCGGGGTTCTCCGCCTCGAACTCATCGATAACCCCATTGATGTAGTCATCAAAGGTAGGCGACAGGCTCATCGTCCAGAACGTAATCTCCTGGGACCCTTCGTCTCCCGATTGTTCCTGCGCGCCCGATGCAAAAAGTGACCCTGTGATCACCAATGCGGCAAACCCAAGTATTGCTAATCGCTTCATCATGCAATTCTCCTCCTTTTGATTCAACGATGAACCAAAGTGTAATCCGGCAACTTTATACTGTCAACGTGGAATTTCCTCCCATTTATGCGTGTAAGACGCAATTTGACACGTAGCAATGAACAGATTAGGATTCTATGATTCAACGGAGAATCGCAGGTGCAAAGAAAACGGGCCACACTAAAGGATATCGCCTCAACAGTTGGAGTCTCCCCGCGGGCAGTCTCGGCTGCTCTCAATGACACGGGACGTGTTTCACCGGCTACCCGGGCGCGCATACTCCGCGTTGCTGAAGAGATGCAGTATCAGCCCAATGTACTCGCCCGCGGCCTCGTCCAACAACGCACCTATCTCCTGGGCGCGCTGTTTCCATATGCGAGTGTCAGTTTCTTCAATCAGATCATCAGCGGGATCGAAGCTGAGTGTAGTAGATTTGGCTATGATCTGCTGCTTGGTAACGCGTCTCTCCTCGACGAGCGCGAAGAGCCTCAGGCACTACTCCGCCTGTTAAACCGAAATGTCGATGGTATCCTCTGCTCACCGGATCCGCGGGCCCATGCACTGTTTAGACAGTTCGTGGGCGGATCGCTACCGGTGATTCAGCTGATGACGCGTGTGCCTGACATTGAGCTACCCTTTGTTGGCGTGGATAACGAGGCTGGTGGCTACCTGGCGACACACCATCTCTTGGAGTTGGGCCACCGAAATATCGGGTTCCTCGGAAGTAATCGAAGCTGGTATACCGAAATTCACGACCGCCAAGCGGGTTACACTCGGGCTTTGCTGGAACGGGGGGTACAGCTTGAGCTCAACCGGTTTCGGATACCGGGCGAGTTAACCGTGGAGGATGGAACCCGGGCGACCACCCAACTGCTCGCGTCGGCGCCCGAAACGACCGCAATTTTCGCGCCCACTGATCATGCAGCTATCGGAGCGATCCACGCCTGCCGTGCAGTCAATCGTCGCGTACCGGAAGACGTTTCGGTGGTCGGATATGACGACCTTGAGATCGCGGGTCTTCAGATCGACTATCCGCTGACTACGATCGCTCAACCAAAAGAGCGGGTTGGTACTATCGCCTTCGAGTTGTTTCAGAATGCCCTAGCCGGAGCGTCACCAGAATCACTTCTGTTGCAGCCAACGTTGGTGGTCCGGGCAACTACCGCGCCGATCAACCAAGCGGAACGATCCACATGAACCGCCGCGAAGTAGAAATATTGATCATCGGTGCCGGAACTTCCGGTGTCGCTGCCGCCATAGTCGCGCTTAGACGTGGACGCTCCGTCCTCCTTGTGGAGCCATCGCCCTGGATCGGAGGAATGCTCACGGCGGCGGGGGTTTCCGCGATTGACGGAAACCATACGCTTCCCTCCGGCCTCTGGGGTGAATTCCGTGAACGCCTCCGCAACCATTACGGCGGTCCCGAGGCGTTGGAAACCGGCTGGATCAGCAGAACTCTCTTCGAACCGGAGATCGGGGAACGGATACTGCGGGAAATGCTAGCCGAAGCGGCCCAAGATCACATTGATCATGTTCTCGTACTCAATCAGCAGTTACACCACGTGTATCGCGATGGGGCTCGGTTGCGCGGTGCCGCTTTCGTACCGACACACGCCGGTGTTCACCACAGTCAGGATACTAAGATTACGTCTGAAGTCTACGCTGAGATCGTAATTGCCGCAGATGAGTATGGAGACACCGTTCACGCGTGCGGTCTCACTACCCACTATGGTTTCGAAGGACGATCAGTAACGGGAGAGTCTTACGGTCCCTGGAACCCATATGCGATGCCCCAGGATCTCACCTACGTGGCAACGGTCGGTCCCATCGATCTATCGGCCGTAGGCGGATCGGAACCACTCCCGTCCTTCCCGCATATTCTCGACGGTGGTCGACTCGATTGGCGGGATTTCTTCCAATATGCCACTCTTCCCAACGGACGGTTCATGCTGAACTGGCCAATACGTGGCAACGACTACAGTGGCGACTACTTGACGGATACTGCCGACCGTTCCTCACGGGCACGGATGTTTGCCCACGCCAAGACCAAAACGCGCAAGCTGCTGCGGGAACTGCGTGAGCGCTTTCCTGACGCCCACCTCACTACGGAGCACGCCCTATATCCCACGGAGGATTCACTTCCTCCCATTCCGTACATCCGTGAGGCGCGGCGCCTCTACGGAGCGCGTTTCCTCACGGCGGATGCGCTGACTCACCCCTTCGTGCCGGCCCATCAGAGCCTCCTGAACGAGGCGGTGGCCGTGGGAAACTATCCCCTGGATCACCACCGCAAAGAGGATCTCACCGCCCCAGAGGTTGCGTTTCCTGAGATTCCCGCGTTCTCCATCCCCCTGGGCGTGATGATCACGAGCGAGCTCGAGAACCTCATCGTTGCGGAGAAGAGTATTTCCGTCAGCGGTATAGTTAATGGTGCGACCCGTTTGCAGCCCGTTACCCTTCTCCTGGGGCAGGCCGCCGGCATAGCGGCATGCGCGGCCCTGGAAACCGGGGGTGATTTTCAGTCAGTTCCCGTACGTCAGGTTCAAGCCCGACTCCTCACCGACAATGCAATGCTCATGCCCTATACCGATGCTCCTCCCCAAGATCCGGACTTCCTGCCACTTCAATGGGCAGGTGTGTTAGGCCACATGTGGGGAACACCGCAGTCGATAGACTGGGAGAATCAGATGCTCATTCGACCCAAAGACCCCGCACACCCGGACGAAATAGATGACCCCACGCTCATTACTCACCGGGTGGAAGCTCCCGCAACGCTCCTGAAACGAGCGCGACACGTTGAGGCCGCACACCTCATTGCGCATCTCGGCACCGAAGAGATTCTGGGCAGGCTCAGACGATCACAAACCGGCACAATCCTGCGTAGAGACGCGGCACTGCGGGCGGTGCTCTCAGCGGGAACGATGCCACCAGCTGAGGAGAGAATCCATATATGAATCGTACCAGCGAGCGGCTCGCGGCCGATGCAACATCGGCCCTCACTTCCGACATAATTCCCTTCTGGCTTCGCTATGGCATCGATAGCGAACACGGCGGTATCTGGACCGCGCTTGATCAGACCGGCCGCCTCATGGAGAGTGATAAGTCCGGCTGGTTTCAAGGTCGTGCGCTCTGGACCTTTTCCCGCTGTATCACCGATCTCGCCGTCGGAGAAGCCGACCGAACAACCTGGTTTGCCGCCGCTGCTCAAATTCATGGGTTTCTGGAAACCTCATGCCGGCGTGATGATGGGCGCTACTACTTCAGGGTAACCCGGGAGGGCCGTCCCTTGATTATGCGACGCTACATCTTTACGGAGGCGTTCGCCGCCCTCGGCAACGCGGCGTTTTCCGCAGCGGCAGCACAGATGGGAGCTCCCGAGTTGTCACGTACCGCGTGGAAATCAGCTCAGCAGACGATGGCGAAGATCGATGAGCTGCTCGAGGCTGGTGCACTGGCTCCCAAAATGGTGCCGGAAACCCGCACGTCGGACGGTTTTGCCGTACCCATGATACTCCTCAACCTCTTGCAGGAGTTCCGTCGAACCGATCCCGATTCCGCCGGATCATATACCGCCCGTATCGATGCGCTGGTATCCGAGTTGGACCGATTCATCGACGTTGAACACCATTGCATCCGTGAACAAATCAACCCGGACGGAACCTTCCAGGACCACTTGGAAGGCAGGCAACTTAACCCTGGGCACGCTATTGAAGCCGCGTGGTTTATCCTAGAAGAAGCGCGTTGGCGCCGGTCTGCCGGTGTGAACGGAAGTGATAGGCTTGTTCGCACGGGGCTTCAGATCCTCGATTGGATGTGGGACTGGGGATGGGACGCTGAATACGGTGGCATACTCTACTTTCGTGATGTTGCCGGCTTCGAATCCTTCGAGTACTGGCAGGACATGAAATTCTGGTGGCCCCATTGCGAGGCGATTATCGCCGGGTCCCTCGCCTACCACCTAACCGGAGAGGACCGATACGCTCAACTCTTCGATCAAGTATATGACTGGACGCTGGCGCACTTCCCTGATCCGGTCCATGGGGAGTGGTTTGGGTATCTACACCGCGACGGCACTCCAGCGAATCACCTGAAGGGCACGCTGTTTAAAGGTCCGTTCCACATCCCGCGAATGTACCTCATGCTCGCCGCTATCGGATAACTGCCGGCTACTCTTCGTCGAATCTCGGAGTTTCGACGAAGAGTAGCGACAGGCTTACAATTCCCGACACCACACCGACTCCCGCAATCGCAATGAGGATCGGCCCGGAAACGATCTGGAACGCGCGCATGAGCATGATCGCCACAGCGGCCAGCGCAATTACAGCGCGGACCCTGCGAGCGTGTATAGGGATCCGCGAACTCACCAACGCTGAGTACACCAGGCCAACCGCCACCGCCGCGGAGACCCAAATAACCGGGCTCAGGGCCGGGTGGACCTCTACTGCGCCAATCACCCGGCCCACCAGCGCGAGGACTCCTATATAGGTAATGCTTGCGGCAATGCGCATCCCCGCGGTGGCGACCGCCCATCCAATGTGCTGAAACGTACCTTCACCGGTCATCATACCCTCCATACGGGGAAGGTAATTATGAGGTGGTGTGCATTTCCACTTCGGGGAGCGTTAAACCCATCAAATCCGGTGAGAATATGCGCGGGTCCATCGTTTTCAAGTCCGCACTCACCGCGGGTTCAAAGTCCATATGGGCCATGATGTCGCGGTCTACGTCGATACCGGGAGCAATCTCCGTCAGCGTTAATCCCTCTTTCGTGAGTTCAAACACTGCCCGCTCAGTTATATACATGACCGGCTGGCCGATTTCCCGGGCATATTCTCCACTGAAGGTTCGGTGTTCCACCTGCTTCACGAACTTATGGATTCGACCCTCTTCAACGATCTTGAGTGAGCCGTTTTCCACCGCTACCTTCAACCCACCCGCGGTAAAGGTGCCGGTGTAAAAGACACGCTTGGCGTTTTGGGTAATGTTAATGAAGCCCCCGCACCCGGCAAATTTCGGTCCGAACTTGCTTACATTCAGGTTTCCCGCCGCATCCACCTGAGCAAGACCGAGAAACGCGAGGTCCAATCCACCGCCATCATAGAAATCGAACTGGGATGGCTGGTCCATCAACGCCTCTACGTTACTGGCAGCGCCGAACGCCAAACCTCCCGCCGGAATTCCGCCCACCGGGCCCGGTTCCACCGTTAGGGTCAGCTGCTTAAGGACATTTTCCTCAGCGGCAACACTGGCTATTCCTTCCGGCATGCCAATACCAAGATTGACGACGGCCGCATCGGCCAGCTCCAGAGCTGCCCGTCGCGAGATCACTTTCCGCTCGTTCAACGGCATCGGTTCGATGCTATCGGAAGGCACACGAAGCGACCCGGAATATGCCGGGTTGAACTGCTCACTGTACGTCTGCCAGTGGTTTTCCGGTCGCGACTGAACAATATGATCCACCAGGATACCCGGTACCACGACATCCCAGGAGCGTAACGACCCAAACTCCGCCATCTTCTCTACTTGGGCAATGACCATGCCACCGCTGTTACGCGTAGCCTGCGCAATGGCGAGGTTTTCCAACTTGAGCGCTTCCTTGGACAAGGCAAGATTTCCGCGCGTGTCGGCAACCGTACCCCGAATGAATCCAACATCGATCGGCATCGCCTTGTAGAAGAGGTACTCCTTGCCGTCAATTTCCATCAGGGAAACCAGATTCTCCGTGGTGCGGTCATTCATCTTACCGCCGCCGTTCCGCGGATCAACGTAGGTTTTCAAACCGACATGGGTAATCACTCCGGGACGCCCGCCTGCGATCGCGCGAAAGAGCTGTGCCAACGTTCCTTGCGGCAGGTTATAGGCTTCGATTTCACCATCGATGGCCAGCTTGCCCAGTTTCGGGGACAGCCCCCAGTGACCGCCGATGACCCTCTTCAGCATTCCCGCGTGGGCAAGCCGATTCAGGCCGCGTTCTTGACCATCACCGATACCGGCCGCGTAGATCAGCGTAATGTTCCTCGGTGACCCCGTTTCTAAGAAGCGCCGCTCCAGCGCAATCGCCAACTCTTCTGAGAAGCCGCTTCCCACAAATCCTTCTACCGCAATCGTCGCTCCGTCGGGAATGAGAGCTACGGCGTCCTCAGCAGCTACTACTTTCTTCGTTGCCACGTGTTATCTCCTTGCGTCTGGACCACCAGTAATGGGTGGTCCAGACAGTCATATTCAGTTTTTGGCTGCCAGAGTATCCAGCTCTTCGATGATGGCGGGAATAACTTGGTGGATATCGGCCACGATGCCGATGTCGGCAACGTCAAAAATGGGAGCATCGGGATTCTTGTTAACCGCGACGATAAACTCCGACTCTTCCATACCAGCCAAGTGTTGAATCTGCCCACTAATGCCCAGAGCGAGATAGAGACCGGGACGGACCGTCTTGCCTGTTTGTCCCACCTGACGTTCCTTATCGAGCCATCCGGCATCAATCACGGCGCGCGACCCGGAGATCTCCCCCGAGAGACGCTCAGCCAGGGCGTTCAACGTGGTGATCTTATCCGGGGAACCGATTCCACGGCCAACCGATACCAGGACGCCGGCGTCCTCGATGTTCACCCGCTTACCATCTTCTTTTACAAACTCGAGCAGTTCCACGTTCACATCAGCGTGAGATAGATTGGCGTCGAGCTGCACCACCTCGCCGGTCCGCGTGTCGTCCGCTTCCGGACGAATCATCACTCCCGGTCGCACGGTTGACATCTGCGGACGATGATTGGGACAGACGATCGTCGCCATGATGTTGCCACCAAAGGCGGGACGGGTCATGAGCAGATTCTGGTTGTCTTCATCGATAGCCAGCGACGTACAGTCCGCGGTTAATCCCGTATAGATGCGGGCACCGACCCGGGGAGCGAGGTCGCGACCGATTGCGGTAGCACCGAACAGCACGATCTCCGGCTTTTCCTCGGCTAACGCCGCCACTACCGCCTTGGTGTACGGCTCGGTGGTGAAGTGTTCCAAAACCTCGTGGTCGATCACAACAACCCGATCAGCACCGTGAGCGATCAGGGTTGGTGCGAGATCCTCTACCTGGTATCCGGGAAGCACCGCAACTACGTGTTGGCCCCGAATGTCGGCAAGCTCCCGAGCTTTCCCTAACAGCTCAAGTGCGATGTTCTGAATGTGACCGTGTCGTTGTTCCACGACAACCAGCACGTTCGTATATGTGTCGTTACTCATATGGTCTTCCTTATGTAGGTCAGATATTTCCGTCAGATGACGTAGCGCTCTTTGAGGCGATCAACGATCAGACGGGCAGCCTCTTTCGGTTCTAATTCAAACTTCTCACCCTCACCCTTTAGCTCTTTGTTGCGGGAGGACTTAACCTTAGTGGGTGAGCCTTTCAATCCCAGATGGGTCGGATCGACGGTTATGTCCGAGAGTTTCCACTCTTCAACCGTATCGTTTCGCCATGAGTCATAGATTGCGCCCACGCGCATGTACCGAGGTCCCGCGAGCTCCTTGAGAACGGTGATTAGGCACGGCATCTGGACCCGGAGTCGCTGGTAGCCTTCCTCGAACGATCGTTTGACGATGAGGCTATTATCTTGCTTCTCGATGTCGGCTACGTATGCCACGGAAGGAATCCCTAAGTGCTCAGCAATCTGGGGTCCCACCTGCGCGGTATCACCGTCGATCGCCTGGCGGCCGGCAATTATTAAGTCATACTCCAGGTTACGCAACGCACCTGCCAGCGTACTGCTGGTTGCCCACGTATCAGATCCGGCAAAGGCGGCATCGGTAAGGAGTATGGCTCGGTCCGCTCCCATCGCTTGCGCTTCGCGAAGCGCGTCCTTCGCTTGTGGTGGGCCCATCGAGATAACGGTCACCTCCGCGTTGTGTAGATCCTTCAGTCGAAGGGCAGCCTCGAGACCAGACTTGTCGTCGGGGTTTATAATCGATGGAATCCCTTTTCTGATCAGCGTGCCCGTTTCGGGATCCAACCGAACCTCCGTGGTATCCGGCACCTGCTTTATGCATACGACGATTTTCATTGTCTACTCCTAATTTAAGAGGCTCGCGGAGATAACCATTTTCTGTACCTCCGACGTTCCCTCGTAGATTTCAGTGATCTTGGCATCCCGGAACATGCGTTCCACTTCGTACTCCCGAATGAACCCGTATCCGCCGTGAAGTTGAATTGCGCGGGTAGCGACGTTCATCGCTGTTTCGGACGCCACCAATTTGGCCATTGCCGCCTGCTCGCTGTACCGCCGCTTGTTGTCTTTGAACCATGCCGCGCGGTATACGAGGAGTCGCGCCGCCTCGATCCGCGACCACATGTCGGCAATTTCGAATTGCGTGTTCTGAAACTTTGCAATGCTCCGTTTGAACTGTCTGCGCTCTTTCACGTATTCCAACGTCTTATCGAGCGCTCCTTGAGCAATGCCGAGTGCCTGAGCTGCGATTCCGATCCTGCCGCCGTCCAGCGTTTTCATCGCGATCTTGAAGCCTTCGCCTTCTTTGCCGATCAAGTTCTCTTTGGGAATGCGAACATTTTCCATGATCAGCTCAGACGTGGCGGATCCGCGAATACCCAACTTGTGTTCTTTTGGGCCCTGGGAGAAGCCGGGAGTGTCTCCCGGGACGATGAACGCGGATATTCCTCGTGTTCCCACACTCTTGTCCGTCATCGCCATAATGATGTAGGTATCTGCATACCCGGCGTTGGTGATGAACATCTTGGTACCGTTGAGAACGTACTCATCACCATCAAGCACCGCCGTGGTCTGTTGCGCCGCGGCGTCCGTTCCGGCGTTGGGCTCGGTCAAGCCGAACGCTCCCAAGGTCTGACCCGAAGCCAAGGGCGTGAGATAGCGTTCCTTCTGCTCAGTACTTCCAAACTCGAATATTGGAGAGGCTCCCAAGGAAACGTGGGCGGAGAGGATAACTCCCGTCGTGGCACACGCCCGCGACAGTTCCTCCACGGCCAATGCATAACCCAGGTTATCTCCACCGGTGCCTCCCAGTTCCCGCGGAAAGGGAATGCCGAAGAATCCGACGGGCCGCATTTTCTCGACAGTCTCCATCGGGAAACGGTCATTTTCATCTATTTCGTTCGCGATGGGTGCAACCTCTGCCTCCGCGAACTCCCGGAACATATGTCGGAGAACGTTATGCTCACCACTCAACTCAAATACCATGATTCAACTCCTTCACTTCTCTGCTTTCGGCGGCATGACTGTGGCGATACCATCAAGTACCACGGTGCCGTCCTGATTGGTACAAACCGTCTCAAATGTGACGAACCGATCTTTGATCTTCTCTTTCGCCGTCACTGTTGCGGTTATCGTGTCTCCAAATCGAACGGGCGCCTTAAACGAAAGTTCTTGCCCCACGTAGATCGTTCCCGGTCCGGGAAGCTGCATGCCAAGCACAGCAGAAATGAGTCCTGCCGACAGCATGCCGTGTACAATTCTCCCGCCAAACACAGACTTTTCGCTTTCCATCTGATTTATATGGGCTGGATTTAGATCCCCAGTTATACCACCGTACAGATACGTGTCGGTCTCACTAAGTGTCTTTGCAAACGAAGCTGAGTCCCCGATCTGAATCTCCTCAATTCCGCGTCCGTAAACCATGATGCCTCCATTCATGCCTTGATTTATCGATATTTTATTATCTTTTTATGACTGAGTCAAGTGTTTTTTGACTGAGTCACTGACTTGGTCACTTATTGGGAAAAAGAAAGCCCTGCAGGCTGGAACCCGCAGGGCTGCTGGACGGTGTCAATATGGTCGGTTATTGAAGTGTGAGTCCCATGAGCGTATCGCCAAAGATACGGGTATCCATGACGGCGAGATTCGGGCTCACCACGGGGGTGAAATCCATTTGGCCCAGGATGTCCTTCTCAACATCAATTCCGGGGGCGATCTCGGTGAGTACCAACCCTTCTGCGCTCAATTCGAATACTGCCCGTTCGGTAATGTACATAACCGGTTGCCCAGTCTCGACCGCATATTCGCCACTGAACGTCTTATGCTCTACCTGTTTAACAAACTTCTTAATACGACCTTCCTGGACGATTCGCAGTTTGCCGTCTTCTATTGTCACTTCGAGACCACCGGCCGTAAACGTTCCGGTGTAGAATACGCGTTTCGCATTCTGCGTGATATTGATAAATCCTCCGGCCCCGGCAAACTTGGGACCGAATTTGCTCACGTTCAGGTTGCCCGCCTCGTCTACCTGTGCCAGTCCCAGAAACGCGAGGTCAAGCCCGCCGCCATCATAGAAGTCGAACTGCGCGGGCTGGTCTACCAGAGCGTCCATATTGGTGGCTGCACCAAAACTGAGTCCCCCAGCGGGAATACCACCTACAGGCCCCGGCTCCACGGTTAGCGTAAGTGCGTCCAGGACGCCTTCCTCGGCGGCGACGTTCGCAACACCCTCCGGCATCCCGATACCGAGATTTACCACCGCATTGTTTTCGAGCTCCAATGCAGCGCGGCGGCTAATAATCTTGCGCTCGCTGAGCTCCATCGGCTCCAGGCTGGAAATGGGCACCCGGATTTCCCCAGCAAAAGCCGGCTTGTACCGTTCGGCAAAGGTCTGCCAGTGGTTTTCCGGCTCTGATACAACCACATAGTCCACCAGAATCCCAGGAACCACCACATCCCGTTGGGGCAGTGTGCCTGCCTCGGCCACGCGTTCTACTTGCGCGATCACGATGCCGCCGGAGTTGCGTACCGCCTGAGCAATCGCCAGGTTCTCGAGCACCAGCGCTTCTTTCTCGTAGGTAAGGTTGCCTTTGACATCTGCGGTCGTGGCCCGGATGAACGCCGCTGTAACCGGCATCGACTTATACCATAGGTACTCAACCCCTCCCAGTTCAACCAGTTCTACAATATCCTCAGTAGTCTTCTCATTGATCTTTCCGCCACCGTTTCGCGGATCAACAAACGTCTTCAGTCCCACATGCGTAATGTGGCCGGGACGCCCGCCCGCGATGTCGCGAAATAGATGCGAGACACAGCCCTGCGGTAAGTTGTACGCCTCGATCTGATTGTCAATGGCCATCTTTCCCAACTTGGGAGCAAGGCCCCAGTGACCACCGATTACGCGCTTCACCAGCCCTGGATGGGCCAGGTGATTGAGCCCGCGCTCTTTGCCGTCACCCTGACCGGCTGCGTATACCAGCGTAAGATCTCGCGGCGCCCCCGTCTCAAGGAACCGGTTCTCCAGAGCCACCGCCAGCTCTTCCGCGAATCCTATGCCCACAAACCCTTCCGATCCGAGAGTAGCACCGTTCGGGATATTTGCTACCGCCTCGGCGGCTGTTACGACCTTTGAATTATTCACTGTGTAGTCCCCTCCTTGCCATACTCATAAAAACCTCTTCCACTTTTCCGGCCGAGCATCCCACCGCGGACCATCTTTCTCAGTAGCGGATGTGGACGATACTTCGAATCGCCAAACTCCGTGTGGAGTACATCCATAATTGCCAGACAGACGTCGGTACCGATTAGATCTGCTAATGCCAACGGGCCAATAGGATGGTTAGCCCCGAGTTGCATGGCGTCATCGATCGCCTCCATTGTGGCGTACCCATCTGCATATATCCCAACCGCCTCGTTGATCATGGGAACAAGCATCCGGTTCACCAGAAACCCCGGACCCTCCATCACGATAACCGGCGTCTTGCCGAGCTTTGTGGCAAACTCCCGGGTGGCGGACGTGACACGCTCGGTGGTCAACAGACCCGGAATAATCTCAACCAGTTTCATTACCGGCACCGGGTTGAAGAAGTGCATCCCGATTACCCGTCCCGGATCTCGCGTAACCGAGGCGACTTCCGTGATCGACAGAGACGACGTGTTGGTGGCAAGGACCGTGGTCGCCGCCGTGATTTCATCCAACGTTGTGAAGATGCTGCGCTTCACGTTCATGTCTTCCGAGGCGGCCTCGATGACGAGGTCACAGGACTTCACATCATCGAGGGTGCCGCTGGAAATCTTCTCCAAGGCCGCCTGGCCCTCACTCTCAGTGATCTTCTCCCGGGCTACGGCGCGGTCGATACTTCCTCCGATCCGTCGGAGCGCGTCGTCAGCCGCTCCTTCCGCGGAATCGATAAGCACAACCGGTACCCCGGCACGGCCAATCGTCTCCGCGATGCCGGCGCCCATGACGCCGGCACCTATAACCCCAACCGTAGCAATCTTCATATCGTACCTGCGTTACACCAGGCCAATGCTGGCCATGACGATCGCGACGATCACAGCAAGCACCGGAATCGCACTACCCACCATGAAGATGTCCTTGTAGGAGTCCTTGTGAGTCATCGCGGTGACTGCGAGCAGAGTGAGTACTGCGCCATTATGGGGCAGGGTATCCAAACCGCCACTGGCAATAGAGGCAACCCGGTGGAACGCTTCCGGCGAGATCCCCGTGGCCGTGGCCAACTGCATGTACTGCTCGCCAAGCGCCTCGAGTGCTATTCCCAAGCCTCCGGAGGCGGAGCCGGTCGCGCCGGCAAGTACGTTCACCGCAAGCGCCTGTGAAATCAGCGGATTCCCGTCAATACCCATGACCAGGTCGGATAGTGTCGTGAACCCAGGAACCGCCCGAACCACCGCGCCGAACCCCACCGCTGCACTGGTGTTGATAATTGCAAGAACGGACCCGGCCGCCCCGGCGTTCACGGTCTTCACCTTGTTGTCGAGCCGCGTCCAGTTCACCGCAAGCGCCAGCAGAATGCCTGCCAAAAGCGCGATAATGATATCGAGGTTGAAGACGTTCAGCAGTAGAATTACAGCCAGCAGAGGTAAGAATGACACCAAGGGATTCGGCAACGCATCAACATCCACATCTGGAGTTGCATTCGGCAGCTCTTCGTAGACCTCACCGGCAGCGGTTCGTTTCTTTTCGCTATGCTTCATCCAGAGCATTCCCACCACGAGCATGATAAGCGCGCTGGCTATTCCCATAAACGGGGCAGCAGTGGGTGTCGTATCATAGTAGTTCATGGGAATCAGGTTCTGGATTTGAGGCGTTCCCGGGATTGCTGTCATCGTAAAGGTGAATGCGCCAAGAGCGATTGCTCCAGGGATCAGTTTGCGAGACAGATTGGCCTCCCGAAACAGCGCCACCGCCAAGGGATACATGGCAAATACAACGACGAACAGCGACACACCGCCGTAGGTCAGCACCGCGCATCCCAACACAACTGCTAAAATCGCTTGCTTGGTTCCAATTCTCTTGATAATCCAGTGCGCTACCGATCGTGCCGCCCCGGAATCATCCATGACTTTGCCGAAAATCGCACCCAGCATAAACACGGGAAACCATGATCGAGCAAACCCGACGAAGCCCCCCATGTAATCCACCGTGTACGCATCCAGCAGGTCGAGCCCTCCAGTGAGTGCAACAATTCCAGCCGATAACGGTGCAATCCAAATAATGGACATCCCTTTGAATGCCAGGAACATCAACAGTCCCAATCCTACTACGATACCAAGAATTCCAATCATGTTGTCCTCCTCAAGACAAATGTCATTCCGTAACCTGGTAGCCTGCGAACATAGCCTCCACCAAACCGGTCATTGACTCGGTTGGTGACTCGGTTGGTGACTCGGTCATTCGATATTTTATTATCGATTATCATGCGATGCAATAGGTCGTGACTATTTTGCGATGAGGCCGCTTATCACCCCGCCGGTGACTTCAATTGTGGCCGCATCGATGGCATCGTTTTCGATAACCATTCCGATCGACTGCGCGATTTCCTCGGGTTCGACTAATCGCTGCACATGTACCGCCGCAAGTATCTTGTCCAGGGCTTTCTGGTTCATACCGCGAACCATGGGCGTACCCACATACCCAGGAGCAATGGAATTAACGCGAATATTGGTAATTCCGCGCATCGCGAACTCTCCAACCAGGATCTTTGGCCAGAGCGCGACTGCCGCCTTGGTGGACGAATAGTTGAGCTGCCCCACACCACCCTGTTTCTGGATAGAAGAGATAGTAAACAGTACTCCGCCCCACTGATTATCAATCATCCTCATCGCCGCTTCGCGGAGTGTGATGAAGGTGCCGGTCAAATTGACATCAAGCACAAGTCTGAAATCTTCAGTGCTCATGAACTTCTTGACCTTTCCAGTTTCTTTGTCGGGAGAGACGAAAAGCCCATCCCGAATGATCCCTGCACAGGGAACCACCACATTGATGGCGTGAAACTGTTCGATAGCAAAGTCCATTAATCGAGCCACATCTTCATCCTGAGTGACATTCACCGCTACGCCGGCCGCCTGGTAGCCGGCTGATTTCAGTTCGTCTACAACCCGTTGTACGCCTTCCGGATTCATGTCACCAATGACGACGCGTGCACCGCGTTGCGCCATATAGCGAGAAACAGCCTCGCCGATCCCGCTCGCCCCACCCGTAACAACAACTACCTGCTTCTCAATATTCACTATCTTCTCCTTGAGTGACCCAGTCAGTGACCGGGTTGCTGACTGAGTCAGTTTAGGTCCGTTTTTGCTACCCGTCAAACAAAAATTTCCTGCAATGTGAAATAGAGATCTTTGCTACTTAGCATACACGGTCGTATGTGGTACTATTACGGAGATCATATGCAGATGAGATTAACGAAACGGCAACAGCAAGCGATGGACACCAAGCAACTCCTTTTTGACACGGCCGTATCCTTGTTTAATGAGAAGGGCTACGACAACGTCACCGTTGAAGAAATCACGAGCCGTGCCGGAGTCGCAAAAGGAAGCTTCTATACCTACTTCCATTCGAAGAGTGATATCGTAATCGAAGAATTTCGTAATATCGACGACTACTACAAGCGATATGAACGGAATCTCGCTCGACACAAGTCCGCAACGAAACGACTGCTCTCGTTTACGCGAGCGCAGTTGCGGTATGTCAGAGATGATGTCGGCATCAGGCTTCTGAAGTTGCTTTACGCCAACAATATCACGATTTCCGATGCCCAGAGCATCCTCATTGATACCAGTCGCTATCTCCACAAAATCATGGGAAAGATCATTTCCTATGGCCAGGAAACCGGTGAGTTCCGCACCGATATCTCCGTCGACGAACTGGCGCTCTATGTCAATCGCAGCATGCGCTCAGTGTTTTTGGACTGGGCGATCAGCAACGACGGGTTCGACCTTGTGACCGAAGGCCTTCACTATTGCGAGACGATTCTCTGCCCGGCATTGAGCGTAAACGCGAAATCTTGCACTGACTAATCCTCATCCTCCCGGCATCAGCAGTTCTCAAAGTGAAGCGAATAGAATGTGATAATATAAATATGTAAACAAT
>CAYQRW010000022.1:0-22912 GCA_964419735.1 uncultured Spirochaeta sp. | reverse complement strand
TGGCGGCGGGGCTCAAGCAAACGATCGAGGATAAGACCTACAAGCGGGTGCTGGTGAGCCGTCCCGTGATTCCCATGGGAAAGGATATCGGCTATCTCCCGGGGGCCAAGGACGAGAAGCTTTCGCACTGGATGCGACCGCTCTTCGACAACTTGGAGTTCATCTTGAGCGTCTACCACAAGCAGAACGCCAAGACCGCGGAGCAACTGATCGCCAATAACACGATCGAGTTGGAGGCGCTTAGCTATATCCGGGGCCGATCGCTGCCGAGCCAGTTCATTATCATCGACGAGGCGCAGAACTTGTCACCGCACGAGGTGAAGACGATCGTCTCCCGCGCTGGGGCCGACGCCAAGGTGGTGCTCACCGGCGACCCCTTTCAGATCGATAGCCCCTATCTGGACGCCAACTCAAACGGACTTACCTATCTGGTGGAAGCGTTTAAGGGGAAATCGATCTTTGGCCACGTGCTTATGACGCGCAGTGAACGCAGCCGCTTGGCGGACCTGGCTGCCGAGCTGTTGTGACCGGGGCCGGCGCACGGGCGGAGCCGGCTAGCGGAGTAGTGCTGACGCCGACGCTGGGCCACACCCTTCAGTCATAGGTACTTGGAGATATCGACCTCATCGAGCTGTTCCGGCTTCAGGTATTGCTCGGCGTATTGGCGATAGGCGCCACTGGTTAAGAACAACTTGAACAGGTCCGGATCGATGTGCCCTTCGTCGCGAAACTTGCTCAAGATATCCACCGCCACGGAGAGCGGTTTCGCCGGCTTGTACGGCCGGTCGGAAGCGGTGAGCGCCTCGAAGATATCGGCGATCGCCATGACGCGGGCGGGAATCGAGAGCTCGCCGGCGGTGAGTTGCCGCGGATAGCCGCTGCCGTTGAGCGCCTCATGGTGGGTGCCGGCGTATTCCGGTACCCGCCGCAGCGCATCGGGGAAGGGCAGCTCTTCCAGCATGACGATCGTCTGCATCACGTGTTCGTTGATTTTAAACCGCTCTTCCGCGGTGAGGGTGCCACGTCCAATGGAAAGATTGTACAGCTCGCCCCGGTTGTAGAGTGCCTCCGGCACGGGAATGGTGAATCCGAAACCCTCATACGTTTCGTAGAACTCCGAGGTCCTGGGGATCACCTGTTCGGGCTTGTCGGCAATCAGGTGTTCCTCTACCGGTAGGGATTGTGCCGCCCGCAGCGCTTCTTCCGAGATGCGGGTGGCCTCTTCCCAAGAGAGCCCCACCGTATCATCAAAGTGGCGCATCCAGGTGCGCGCCGCGATGCGATTGAGGCGCGCCACGTGCTCCTCGGAGAGAAACTCGCCGCCCAGGTTGCACTCGGCCACGAAGGCGTAGTCATCGGCGAGGTCCGATTCGATTTCCGCCAGCTTACGATCCTCCGTGTCCGGATCCGCCCCTGACAAAACCGCCTCGTGCCGGGCGATGCGGGCGTCCCGGAGGATCACCTCAAAGCGGGTGCGGATCTCATGAATGCGGTTGTAGATCGTCTCCAGCTTGGTGGACTTATCTACCACGAAGTCCGGGGTCGTCACCTTGCCGGCATCATGCAACCACGCACCGATACGGAACGCGCGCCAGTCCTGATCAGATTCAAAGGCAAACTCTGCCAGCGGTCCCTCACTCACCGACTCCGCCTCCTGGCCGAGCATCATCGCCAACACCGGAACGCGGGCGCAGTGGCCGCCGGTGTAGGGACTCTTGGCGTCGATGGCGCCGGCTATCAGGCGGATCATCGAGTCGAATAGCCGTTTCTGCGACTCGATCAAATCACGATTGTACAGCGCGGTTGCGGCACCCGCGGAGAGCGCCTCCACAAAGCGCTGTATCTCCGGTGAGAACGTTCCGATCTCTCCCGTCTCCGGATCTATCCGGTTCAATAGTTGCATCGCGCCGATGATCCCGCTACCGCGCGGTTTCAACGGCACCGTAAGAATCGATTTGCTGTGGTAGCCGCTGGATTCGTCGAATCGTCGCGTTCCCGAGAAATCAAACTGTTCCGCGTTATACGCATCATCAATATTGAACGTTGCTCCGGTATGGAACGCGTGGGTCACCACGTTGTTGTTGTTGGGAGTGCCGTCCTCGGAGTACAGAGGAACCGGCGGCAGGGTGATCGGATCTCCGCTGCTGCCACCCTGGGCGAATCCCAGGGTCTGATTGAGGACGATTTGGAACTCCAGGTGCGTTCCGGCCTCATTTTTGAGGTAGAGGCTGCCCCCGTCCGCCCCCGTGAGCTCCCGGGCGCCGGTAAGGATCAGTTCACTGAGGCGATTAATATCGTTTTCAGCGGAGATGGCGATATTGAGCTCAATGATCTTGGCCAGCTGATCCATGTTGGCGTTGAGATCGCGGGTGCGGGTGGCCAGCGCATCCTTCATCGCACCGAATCCCGCTGCCAGCTGGTTGAACTCCACGATCGAAGAGCGGATCGGGGCGGACGGTGAGAAATCGAAGGTCCGAATCTTCTCCGCCTCCTCCGTGAGGCGATCAAGCACGCGGGTCAGCGAACGGGAGATCCAATACATCACGGGCAATGAAAGCAGGAGGAGTACCAGTACCGCCGAGATCATCCGTCCGCGGAGCGTCAGGAAGGGACCCAGAAAATCGGAAAGCGGCGCGGCGGTGATCACCTGCCACGTCTCCCCCGCTGCTATCGTCCAGGGATCGTGCCTGAGAAACCACTCCCTCCCGTGCGAATCGGTTACCCTCTTCAGGGTCTCGATCTCTTCATCCCTCAGTGGCGACACCTCGTCCACCAGCGCGGCGATGTTGGCACCGGTAGCCAGGGAAGTACCCGCACCGTCCGTGAGAGCGATCCCCCCGCCGGCGGAGACCTCGGTTTGGTCCACGTAGTCTTGGAGTCCGGCCAGGGTCACGTCAACACCGACGACTCCGCTCCCGTTGGGAAGCTCCCGAGATGCGGTGATACCGAACTCCTGGAGCGCATCAAATCTGTAGGGCTCGTTGGTAATAGTGTTTCCGCTGCCGGAGGCGGCTACATACCACGGACGATTGCGGGGATCGTAGGCAGGAGCCTCGTCGCGGTCCTGTCGGATAACGCTTCCCACCGCGTCCAGATAGGTCCAGTGCTGGCGGCGAACGCCGTCGATCTCGTTAATGCTGCGAATGATGATTTCCGCACTGTCCGGGGCATCGCGTCCCGCCGCCCGCATGATCTGGAGGAAATCACCGGTGTCTCTTCCCACGTACACGGAGTAGGTGTGCTCGGCTCCCCCCAGGACCTGGAGAAGATAGGGCAGAGCCGGGTGGTCATCGGCATACCCCTGAATCGGCTCGGTGATAGCGGGGACGGAGGCGGTGATGGTGGCGTGGTCCCGCACCCGTGTCAGTAAAGCTTCCGCCTGGAGTCGCGCCGAGCGACCCTCCGCTTCAAAAAGCTCTTGAGCGGTGGATTGGGCGGAGCGATCGCTGGTGGAGAGAACGATGACAATAGTGGCTGCTGTGATAATCAGCACCAGGGCCATGATCGTGCCCATAATGCCGACGTGGAACCGTATGCCCGTGCCCAGTGCTCTCATCTGATCCTTAGTGTAACCGACTTTTGCGCTGTGTTCACCATCGTGGTGGACACTCATACGCGATTTCCATTGCATGCGGCGCGTAACATCACTATAGTCTCACTAATGGGACCCGGTGAAAGCACACCATGGACACCTGAACCACTCGATAGCCTGTTGGACGAACCGTTCGAGCGAATGGAAGAACAACGACGTACGCTCTATCTGCAACGCCTGGACGAATTACGGCAGGAGCTTGATAGGATGGAGGCGGAATTGGACCAAATGCTCCAGGAAACGGCGCACTGCTGAACGTTTTCGCACATTCCCACTCATTTACCCATCCCAACGTGCCGACATTCTACAACGTCACCGGGAGGTAGGACTTTGAAACGCGTACTTCTTGTGCTTACAGCACTCTCATTCGTTACGGTTCATACGGCGGCGCAAGTCACGTTTGAAGACCTTCAACTCAATGATGCCAATGAGCTGCTGTTTGCCGCCTCCAGCACCGTTCCCGGACTTGGGGCGCATCAAACCGTGCTGCACGCGGACGTAACCGATCGCAGCGTGCGGCAGCTGTCGGTATTTCCGGAGCGCATTATGACGTTGGGTCAATCCGGGCGCATTCAGATTCAGAACCGCTTCGGGGTGTTTCGCAACCCCCAAGATGAGGAGAGTGCGGATGAAACGGTCGCGTACTTCAGCCCGGTGGAGGACTTCCCCGCATTTGTCCGCGGGGGAGACATCCAGAGCGGCAAGACGGTAGCGGTAGGGTCCAGTCCGGACGGGCGCTATCTCAGCTATTTGGTGCCTACCTCTCCGGGATATGGCGACCTCGTGCTGCACGACATCCGCTCAGATCAGCGCACCACGATCTCCCGTAGTGTAGAACTTACGCTTGATTCAGCTCCCTTGAGGTGGTCCGAGGATTCCGACTACTTCGTGTATACCAAAGATAACCACCTGTACCATTTCTCCATGACCCAACACCGCAACGGTCGCGTGCTCAATGAGGAACGGCGGCGGATCGGTCCCGGCGGAATCGCCAGTATACGGTGGGGCACCGGCAACACGCTCTACTACGTACGGGGGTCACTGGTCTATCGAATGCAGGGGATAGAGTTCTTCACGCGCTCGCTCTACCCGGAGGTGCTTGGGGTGGGAACGGTTGTGGGGAAGATACCCTACTCCTTTGACGCCAACTTTGACCGGTTCTGGGTCTCCCCTGAGGGTGACAAGATTCTATTTACGAAAGATGGGCGCAGCGTGAACGTGCTCTTTCTCCAGATCGATGACTATACCAGCACCGGAGATTCCCTGTCGCTCCCCTATATGCATCTCCCGCGGAACACCCGGGTCCGGACGGTGCTCTGGTCGCAGCAAGACGTAGTGACGTTGCTCACCGCCAGTATCCTGCATGGTGAACAGACCAGCGCACTGTACCGGATCGACCTCCGGGATGAGGAGCGGCGGAGTCGGTTTTCGCCTACGGAGGATGAAGGCGTCCGGGGCATGGCGCTGTCACCGGATGGGTCTCACGTGGCAGTGTGGACCCCTTCCTACGTCTCAATCCGGCGCTATGGGGACTGGTCTGAGGTTCGTGTGATTGAACACGACGGATTGATACATGCGGTGTGGCAAGATCAGTCTCATCTGATTCTGGCGGGACACCATACCATTGAGCGGGTAGACGTGAGTCCCACTACCGGTAATGGCCGGGAGTTACTGATGCTCAGCAGTGCGGAGGAGTTTGGTTTTGACGCGGACTCCGGCGCGATCCGTGCCCGCAGCGGTGATGGGATCTTCGAGCTTACCGATACCGGATGGGAGCAGACTGCTGACGAGGAGCTCTCGGTGCTCGATCCGAGGGTGGCCGGTGACGATTACCGTGTCTATCTGGAAGACCGTTCCCGCGGAAGCTACCGCAACATGGTAATGATCCGCGATCTCGAATCCTACGGCACGCTGCCCCTGTTCTCCCCGGCGCGCCTGCGGTATGAAGCGTTTCCGGAGGAGGCGGAGCCGGTCGATTTCACCCACTTCCGTCATGGGTCACGGATCCGGCGCCGGGAGATCTCCCTTACCTTCAACGCGATAGACTCGGTGGCGGGCCTGACGGATATTCTCAATTCCTTGGCGGAATACGATGTGCGCGCTACCTTCTTCCTCAACGGCGATTTCATTCGACGTCATCCGGGTGCCGTCCGGGAGATCGCCCGGAGCGGTCATGAAGTGGGAAGCCTGTTCTACACCTACTTTGATATGGCGGACGGCCACTTTGACATCGATGAAGAGTTCATTGCGCAGGGGCTGGCCCGTAACGAAGATGAATATTTTGATGTCACCGGGCAGGAACTTTCGCTGCTGTGGCATGCGCCGTACTACTTTGCCGCGCCCACGATCATCTCGGCGGCGCAGGAGATGAACTACACCTATATCGGCCGGGATGTGGACAGTCTCGACTGGGTTCCGCTCCGGGACGATTCTGGGTTGTCTCGATTGTACCGACCTACCGCGGAGATCATCGAAGAGGTGATCGCGGAGAAGCAGCCGGGGTCGATCGTGGCGCTGACGGTGGGTAAACCGGGGGATGACCGTTCCGATGGAGGCCGGGGGGACTATCTCTTTCACCGGCTGGATGTACTGATCAATGGACTAATTGAACGCGGGTACGAGATCGTCCCGGTTACTACACTGATGGAAAATGCACGCTAAGGGAGGGAAAGATGGCGTATCAACAAAACTCCGTACATGCCTATCGACAAACGCGGATTAAGACCGCTTCCCAGGGAAGACTGATCGTAATGCTCTATGACGAGGCGCTGCGCCAGATCGATGAATCGGTGAAGCTCCTCGATGCCGGTACCAAACAGCTTGACCTGGTGAATAACGCCGTAGTGAAAGCGCAGGACATCGTTACGGAGTTGATGGTGGCGCTGGATATGGAGCAGGGCGGTGAGATCGCGCATAACCTGTTTCGACTGTACATGTTCTTCAATGATCGCCTGATGGAAGGAAACGTCCAAAAGGATGTGAAGCCGCTTCGAGAAGTTCGCGGCCTGATGGCGAACCTCCGGGACGCCTGGAAAGAGATCGAAAACACGGCCGCCGGTGCGCAAACCCCTATGAGCGGCGGTGTGAATATCGCTGGTTAATCGCAATGACCAAGGCCGATATGCCCCACCAGCTGCGCGTATACCTCGACCGGCAGCGCGCGCAGCTTCAGGAATATCTTCAACTGCTGACGATGCAGGAGGAGATTATCCTCCACGGTGATATCGACACCCTGGAGCACTACATGCGTCTGGAACGGCAGATGATTCTTGATCTGGAGGCGTTGGGTAAGGTGATTCGGCCGCTGCACGACCTATTTCCCTCCGTCAGAGCCCCCGATTTGCATCAGCTGCACCGCAAGGTTGCCGCCCAACATACCCGTAATCGGGAGCTCCTCTCACAGCGGATCGATGAGCTGTCTCACAGGATACAGGAGACGCATGTGCCGCGGCGGCCGCGATCGGTCTACCGCGAGGGCAACAACGGGTCGATGCTCAACGTTATGACCTAGCGTAGGACGCCCCGGTGGCGTCAAAGCGGGGAAACTGTTCCAGTTCTTCCCGAGTGTACAAATCCGACAACGGCTCCGGTTGGGGCACGTAATCCCGGGAGATTCCCGGCGCCAGTTCTCGCCGCCAGGAGTACTTCTCGTGGCTATCTTCGTACTGGATGCGCTTACGCACATAGAGCTCCGGCCGCCCATTCTCTCCAGTTTGAATGCTGACGATCCCAAACGCCCCTCTTCCGAGATACGCCAGGCGTTCCTCCTCACCGATCTCTTCTGATGCACGGATCTTCTCGATCACGCGGTCAAAGCGGGCAGGACGCCCACTGTAGGGCTCGGCCAGGGCGGTCACGATATCATCGATCTCCTCCCCTGACACCGGACACGTCTCGTACTCACGTTCCGGTACGGGGGCGGGCATGAAGTGCTTCTCCGGATCAAAGGGGCCGCGCTTCTTGCGGGCGCGGGAGGAGCCACCACCGCGGGACTGATTCTGGCTCTGGCCCTGGTTCTGATTCTGTCCGCGATTCCGGTTTCCCGATCGGTTCCGTCCGCGGGACCGGCTGCTTCGCTTTCCCATGTGCCTAATATAACACGTCCCCGGTGCTCCTGTTCAATGCGCGGGAGCGCGTGATATAACAGCGCCATGGATGATGCCACCATGGACGCCGGCGCCATTGACGATACGCTGTATGTGTTGGATGGGTACAGCGTCATCTACCGCTCGTATTTTGCCTTCATGCGAAACCCCCTACGCAATCCTCGAGGCGAGAACTCATCAGCGGTATTTGGCTTTGTGCGCACCCTGCTTTCCCTCTTCAAGGAGTACAATCCGCGCCGCTTCGCGGTGATCATGGACTCCAAAACCCCCACATTCCGACATGAGAAGTACGCGGAGTACAAGGCCAATCGGGATGCTACCCCCGACGATCTTCACGCCCAGATCCCGGTGATTGAGAGTATCCTGGAGGCGCTGGGAGTACCGATGGTCCGGGTGGAAGGCTATGAGGCGGATGATGTCATGGCCACCCTGGCACAGATCTGTCGCGAGGCGGGACGCCCCTGCCGCGTGATCTCAGGCGATAAAGACCTACTCCAGCTGGTGAAGGATCCGGTGCGGGTGCTGCGCCCCGGCAGGGATGGTATCGAGGAACTGGACCGTGATGGCGTCTACCGCGATTGGGGGGTGTGGCCGGAGCAGATCCTGGACTACCTCTCCCTCATTGGAGATAGCTCCGATAACGTTCCCGGGGTGAAAGGGATCGGGGCCAAGACGGCGGTGAAGCTGCTGCAGGAGTTTGGCACCCTGCAGGAGATCTACCAGCACCTCGAGGAGATCTCCAGCAAGAGTCAGCGCACGAAATTGGACGAGGGCCGGGAAAGCGCCTGGCTCAGCCGCGACCTGATCACCTTAGCCTACGATGCTCCGGTACCGGATATCGACGAGGACTATCGGCTGCCGGAACTTAACTACGCCGCCGCGGCGCCGCTCCTGCTGGAGCAGGGCATGAAGGCGCAGGTAAAGGAAATGGGCCTGGATCCGGGGCAGTTTGACGCTGTCGGTGGGGCAGGGGCGCCGGGTGAGGGCGCCGGCGAGCCGGGCGGTTCCGCGGGCACTGGAGCGGACGTCGGTACGGGCCCCTCCGGTGGCGCGCGTTCCGCCGGGAGCCCATCCT
The DNA here is from genome assembly GCA_964419735.1 of uncultured Spirochaeta sp. GTDB lineage: Bacteria > Spirochaetota > Spirochaetia > DSM-27196 > Alkalispirochaetaceae > Alkalispirochaeta. The sequence goes on along the minus strand of CAYQRW010000022.1, from coordinate 14,139 downwards.
CCGGTGACACCGCGTCCTCCGCGGCCGCCACCGGCACTTCCTCCGAGATCACCCCCGGCACCCCGCCGCGGGAGATGGCTGCCGCGGTGCTCTCCGCCGAGGAGCGGCAGTCCCTGGCCGCCGCCGGTGAGTATGAGCTGGTGGACACCCTGGAAAAGCTCGATAGCTGGATCGAGGCGGTGCGGCGGGAGAAGACGTTTGCCTTTGACTGCGAGACCACCGGCCTCAATGCGATCGATGCGGACCCCGTGGGCTTTTCCCTCGCTGTGGCTACCGGGGCGGGCTGCTATATCGCCCTCCGCGGCCCGGAAGGGCAGGTGTTGCCGGAAGACGCCACGCGGGAGCGCCTGCGGTCGATCTTGACCGACGACTCGCTGCGCATGGTGGGACAGAACCTGAAGTACGACTGGAAGGTGCTGGCGAAGTGGGGAATCGAGATTACCAACGTCGCCTTTGATACGATGATCGCCGCCTGGCTGATCGATACTACCGCGAACGGCTACAGCATGGACAAGCTGGCCGAGGACTACCTCAGTTACCAGACCACCCACTTTGCCGACCTGTTTCCCGATGCTCCCAAAGGTGCCGGCAAGAAGGTGGAGGCCAGCTTTGCCGAGGTGCCTCTGGAGGATGCCGCGCATTACGCGGCGGAGGACGCCGATGTAACGCTGCGGTTGTACACCGTACTGAACCCCCTGTTGGATCAGCGGGACGTGCGGACGATCTTTGAAGAGCTGGAAATGCCCCTGGTGCCGCTTCTGGCGCGGATGGAAATGGAGGGGATCGGCCTGGATGTGGAGGAGCTCACCGCCTATTCCGCGGAGCTCGGTGAGCAGATCGAGGCGATCACCGCGGAGATCTATGAGCTGGTGGGGCACGAGTTTAACATCGGAAGCACGCAACAGCTGCAGAAGGTGCTCTTCGAGGAGCGCAAGCTGCAGCCGGTGAAGAAGACCAAGACCGGCTACAGCACCGATAACAGCGTGATGCAGGAGCTGGCTCGGGAGGATCCGGTGCCGGAGAAGGTGTTGCGCTACCGCATGCTCAGCAAACTGCGCAGCACCTACGTGGATGCCCTGCCGAAGCTGGTGAACGAGCGCACCGGGCGGATTCACACCAGCCTCAACCAGACCGGCACCGCCACCGGGCGCCTCTCCAGTAACGACCCCAACTTGCAGAACATTCCGATCCGCGATGAGGAGGGGCGGCGCATTCGCTCATCCTTTGTTCCGGCGGGGGGAAAGCATTTCGTCAGTGCCGACTATTCCCAGATCGAACTGGTGATTCTGGCGCACTTATCCGGGGATGAGGCGTTGAGCGCCGCCTTCCGGGAGGGCGAGGACGTGCACCGCCGCACCGCCAGCCTGATCTTTGGCATGGACGCGGCGGAGATCTCCAGCGAGCAGCGGCGTATCGCCAAGACGATCAACTTTGGGGTGATGTACGGCATGAGCGCCTTCCGCCTTTCCAATGAGCTCGGCATTCCCCGGAAAGAAGCCGAAGCCTTTATTACCGCCTACTTCGGCACCTACAGCGGTATTCGCCGCTTTATTGATGACACCGTGGCCCGGGCGGAAGAAGCCGGCGAAGTGCGAACCCTGCTGGGTCGACCGCGGCCGCTGCCGGACATCAACAGCCGCAACCGCACGGTGAAGGCGGGGGTAGAGCGGGTAGCGGTGAACACACCCATTCAGGGTAGTGGTGCCGACATCGTGAAACGGGCGATGCTGGCGGTGAACCGGAGGCTGGCGCGGGAACAGCTGCAATCGCGGCTGATCCTGCAGGTTCACGACGAACTCATTCTCGAGTGTCCCCAGGATGAAGTGGACCGGGTGAAATCATTGGTGATGGAGGAGATGTCCACGGCGGTGGAACTCTCCGTGCCGCTCCGGGTGAGTGTAGAGACCGGTGAGCGCTGGGGGGATATGCACCAGTGAGCTCGCCGCAGGTGGTGGGCGTAGCCGGCAAGTGCTGCGCCGGTAAAGACATGGTTACCGGCTGGTTGTTGGAACACGGCTGGCGCGAGATCAACGTGGACCGCCTGGGCCACGAGGCGCTGGCGGCGGAACACGCCCGAATCGTAGCCACCTTTGGCCGGGAGATCGTGGATGAGCGCGGGACGATCGATCGACGCAAGCTGGGGAAGATCGTCTTTGCGGACCGCGACCAGCTTCACCGGCTGGAGCATATCGTGCATCCCTGGATGCGGGAGGCGGTGCGACGGGAGATAGCAGCGTGGCGCGCGAGCCCCGGCGGCGCCCGCGGGCTCGTGATAAACGCGGCGCTCCTGTTCTACATGGAGTTGGATACGCTCTGCGACGCGGTGCTGCTGGTGCGGGCGCCGCTCTGGCAGCGATTCCAGCGTGCCCGCCGGCGCGACGACCTCTCCCTCCGCCACATCATGGGCCGGTTGTGGACACAACGGCGGCTGGACACTCAAGCCGTGGCCTCACCTGCCGAAACTATAACTGTGGAGAACGGCCGCACACCGCAGGCGCTGTATGAGCGTCTCAGTGGGCTGTCACAACTACAGTAATAGGCAGGAGACGGGCGGAAGTATGGAGCAGAACAAAGTCCTGATGGTGATCGTATCGGTGGTAATCTTCTTTGCCGCCATTGTTGGTGTCGGCATGGCACTGCTGTATCCCCGTGGAGACGAGACCGCCCAGGCGTCCTCCGAAGGTGTTGTGCGCGACTTTGACCCGATTGAGTATGTCCGCAGCCCGGATCGCGGTGAAATTGAAGAGTCCGAAGATGATGACTCCGACGAAGTGGTAATCGTCTACGGCGACCTACCGGAACCACCGGCCACCGATGAGGACTCCCAGGATCGCACGATCGTGGAAGAACGCACGGACGACGGCCCCGCCGAGGTGACGATTACCGAGCGCCCCGCCCGGACTCCCCGCGCTACCGAAGGTGACGACGAATCCGGCAGCGCCGACCGCTCCGGCAGCGCCGCTGCGGCTACTGAAGAACGTGACACGGACACAGAGCCGGAAGCACCCGCCGCCCGCGAAGACTCCCCACAGCCTCCCGCCCAACCGGAGAGCACACCGGAGCCGCGGCAGATCCGGGTGACCGAGTACTGGATTCAGTTGATCTCATCTCCCAACCGGGATCGCGTCAACCAGGCGCGCAGCACACTCACCGATTACAGTCTCGGCGGCCGCATCACCACCCGCGATATCGAAGGGGAACTCTTCTATCGCCTCCGCGTTGGTCCCTATACCTCCGAGGCAGAAGCGGAGAAGTTCCTGGAATGGATCCGCGATATCGACGGCTTCAGCGAAGCGTATATCAGCGAGGAGTACCCGCTGCGAACGGTGCGGAGTTGAGAAGATCTCCCGTTGACGCGGCGGCTGATGTTGGAGGCGCGATAGCCGCTCATTTCCCGACGGGCCGGGCCCCGAGCCGCCGTCTACTACACGGCTGCCACCAAATCAAGCGGGTGTTCAACCCCGTCCACCGTTTCATTTCGTAACACCCCGTACTTGAGTGATGGATCAAACCCCGCCTGGGTTGCCTCCTGATACGTCTGGACCGGCACCAGAATATGGGCGCGGCGCTGCTTGCTATGTTTTTCCAGTTTTGATGCCAGGTTCACCGGTGATCCGATCATCGTAAACTCCAGGCGGCCGGTCTCCCCCACGGCACCAAAGACGATCTCCCCCGAAGCGATACCTATACCGAAGCCGAACGGCGGAACCCCCTGCTGCTCCCGTTCTTCACCCCACGTGATCAGGGCGTTGCGAATGTCTTCCGCCGCCCGCATCGCATCCACCGTGCAGGCGTGACTTCCCGTGAACGCGCCGAAATGAACCAGGATTCCGTCACCCATGAACTTGTCGATGCTCCCCCGGTGGCGCAGCACGAGCGGCACGATCCGTGATTGGTACTCCGCCAACACCGATACTACCTCGGAGGGCTCGATCTGCGCGGCCCATGCGGAGAACCCGCGAAGATCGATCGACATGACCGCCGCGATCTCCGTCTCCCCCTCTCCAGGTTTCAGACCACCATCGGCAGCGAGAATCCGGTCCACCACGGCCGGCGAGAAGTAGCGTGAAAGATCCTCGCGGGCGGTGCTTTCCGCGGCAGCGGTCTGGAGTACCTTACCGGACCGCTGCACCGTAACTGCCAGAATCACCGACAGCGCCAGAAGCGCGATAATGTGATCTGCCTGCGCCCCGATGAGAATCGACGAGCCGGTCATATACTCAACAAAGTCCCGGGTGATCCGCCCGTCATCGTAGAGCGCATATCCCGTAAGAACTGCCCAACCCGCGGCGGCGGTAAGTCCCGCAAAGAGCACATACCGCCAGTTGTACCGCAGACTGCGCATCGCGATGAAAATGAACAGATACATCGCCGTGGGAGACTTCAAGTAGAATCCCGCCGGTTGCTGATATTGGATATGGAACGACCAGATCAAGGTGCAGATCATCGTAATATCCAGCAGAATCGAAAGCGCGAGAAGAGAGGGCGTCAACGCACGGCGCACCGCCAGGATCAATCGTGCCACCGCCAGCGGCCCGTACACCATTAGCACCAACGGCACCGGCCGTATCGGCACATTCCCGGCGTACCCCTTCGGCGCCAGAAAATACAGCACCCCCATGAATAGAACAAATCCCACCTGAAACAGGCTAATGAAGATCTCGCTCCGCTCCTCTGTCTCGACAATCACCGACCTCACGCGCGGCGATACAGCATGTCTTGTCTGCATCGATCCTCCTGGAGATAGAATACCCGAATCCGGTCCAGTTTGTGTGTACGTACATCGAAATGTTTGAAGGTATCGTCCATTTTCCAGTGACTCGGTTCGACTAACCACCACCGTCTCCTATCAAATTCGGTGCGATCACGTTCCCCGCTACGGATTCTTGTCACTTTTTGTCGTATTTTTGAGAGGTGGATCGTAGTATCTCCGTGAACTCTCCCAGGATTTCTCCCGCTCGTCTGGTGTTTATGGTGGTGCTTGCGATGCTGCTCTCCGCGTGTCCGCTGCCGACCTCGCATTCGGATACCGACAGCGGCGACCGTTTGCCGGTCCCCCAGGACTGGTCGTATGAGGTTGTTGGAAGTGCTCCCGAGCCGGGTAACGGGGGAGCGATAGAGGTCTCCGTGAATGGTGGGGCCTACACGATTCGGTTCGCGGAGGCCACGGATCTGGAAACCGCCGGTGACGATTTGGAGTACGCGGTCTTCTTGGGTGCTCGATCTCGTGTGAGCCGAAGCCTCGACCTACAGTACTACGCAGACGTTGAGCATTTCTCTCTCCCGTGGAGTGCATACGGCGAGTTCACTGTGCCCATTTCTGATGACGCCCAACCATCCTATCTAAACGTCGGCGTCCGGGATGGTGCGGGAAATATTTCGGCGTATCAGGCGGAGTATGTAGCTCCCGAGGCGAGTGCGGCGACCTATACCGTACACCCCGGGACGTATTCCGGGAACGACTGGGTAGAGATCGAGGTGACCGACGGTGCGGACATCGTGTATGTGATCAGCGACACCGCCGGGGAAGACGATTACTCGACGGAGCTGATCGAAGCGGAGCACTTCTCCCCCAGTGGTGCCGGAGTCGATAGCGAGTCCCAATCGGTGTTTGCCGGGTCGATCAATGGACTCGCGAGTGGATCGGTGAGTGGATCCGCGATCGATAGTGGGGACGGCCCCCCCGGTGTGGGAGTTCGCGGCTTCCCGGGACAGCATAAGATACCCCAAGTGAGCGGAACCGCGGAGGGCGAGCCGGACTCCAGGGACAGCGCGGTGGGAGCTGCTACCGTGGGAACGTCGGCGGCGTTCAATACCGCCTCGGGAACGGTGGTTGCCACCGCCAAGGCCACCGCGACCACCGGGGATTGGGACCTCACGGTGTGGTTGGACTCGGATGATCGATCCGGCGTGACGCAGGCGATGGTTGACACCTTAACCGCTCAGTTCATGCAGGCCGGCGACGACAATGATATCTTTGACTGGGTTACGGGGGTGTACGGCGTACCCTGGGGTCCGCACTCCGACTCCCCGCTGATCGACTCGGATCAGCTGATCGACCGGGATCGTCGGGATATCCACATCCTGCTCTACGATATCGATGACGATCAGCTTCCGCTGTTTTCCAGCTCCCGCACCGTGGGATACTTCTGGCCTAAGGATAACTATCGCCAGGGCACCTTAGTAACGGATGGCGAGGGCAATACGTTTACCAGCAACGGTCGTCTTATGTTCTATATGGATAGCTATTTGCTCGCTCGCAGGGATGGCGCGGCGTGGGACATCGACGACTTCTGGCCGGCGGAGGTAGTGTCCACGCTGGCGCATGAGTTGCAGCACATGGTTCACTACTATCAACGCGTCGTGACAAGAGGGACTGAGTCCGACACGTGGCTCAACGAGATGGCTTCGCTGATCGCTGAGGACGTGGTATCGGAGCCAGTCGGGGTGCGTGGGCCGCGGGGGGTTGATCCCTCGCTTGAGGGACGCGCCGGAGGCAGCGGCAATCCTTACGGTCGGTTGCCGGAATGGGCAACCGAGCCCCCAGTACGGTTGGACGCCTGGAGTGATCAACAGCCACTCCCGCACTACGCGGCGGCCTACTCCTTTGGCGCGGCTCTCGTCCGCCGCTACGGTGTTGGAGTTATGACGGAGCTCATCGCTGCCAATGGCGAAACCGGCGATGCTGTCGAGAACGCCGTTGCCGCGACCGGTGGGGGGGTAGTTTCATTCTCCTCACTCGTCTCCGACTGGGCGGTTGCCATGCTCCTCTCCAATGATACCGCCGCCCCTCGTGAGTATCGGCTCAACCGTGACGGGTGGCTCGAAAGCTCCGTGGGAGGTGCTTCTTACTTCCTGGGTTCGATTAACGCGCATAACTACGGAGAGGGGCTGCGGATCGTGCCGTATTCCGACGAACTCAGCGAGAATATCCCGCCCACATCGAGCATATATGTGCGTATGGCGCATGACGTGAGCGGCACGTACTCGGATCAACTCGCGCTGCCTGCCGGTGTTCAGGTGCGGGTAATTGAACGGCATCCGCAATGAGGACTCGTCCTGGTAGTGCTACAGTTCTCCTCTTCGCGGTGGTAGGAATCTTCGTCGCGCTGAGCACCGGCGCCCGGGGGCGCGGGGAGCTGGAGACCACCGTGTCGATGAGACCGGTTCCGGAGCACCACGTTTTAGGTTGAGTCCTGTGAACCGCTCCACGGGAGCTCGCGCTGATCGTTTCTGATGGTACCTTTCGCCGACTCCAGACCGATTGGTTGGTACCGATGGAGCTCCCATCGCGGCTGACCGTGGTTGGCGGTGACTTCAACTATCCCCCTTCAAGTGTGTCACCGAGGAAGGTGAGCCGGACGGCTTCAGTGTTGGCCTCGTCCGGGCAATCGTTGGGGAGCTTGATCTCAAGGTGGAATTTCGGCTGCGCCCCCGGCAGCGCGTTCTTGGTATGCTGGAGCCAAGTCCGCAGCGGCGGGGACTTCCGTGTGGGATTATTTCCCTCGCCACCTCTCCTCGAAAATTTTCACTTGACGGCCGTCCATCTTGGGTTTACTCTCCGAAATACAACCGGTTGCAAATTACAACCGGTTGCAAAAATGTGGAGGGAGACGATGGATCTGAACATCCGCAAGCTGGCACAACTCGCCGGAACTAGCTATTCCACCGTCTCCCGTGCGCTCAACGACAGTCCCCTCGTAAAAGACACCACCAAACGTCGAATTCAAGAGCTGGCGCAGCAGTTGGGCTATCACGTCGATTTTAGCGCCAAGAGCCTGGCCACGGGGATGCGCATGATTGTGGGGCTGATCTATCCGTTTCACTCCCTGCGTCCGTACGAGTCGGTGTACACCTCTCAGGCGATTGGACGCATGCGCCACGCGCTGGCGCAGCACGGATTGGACGCGCTCGTGGCGGGATACGGCAGCAGTGATCGCGCGGAGGACGATATTACCCGTCTGATCCGGCAGAAGAAAGTTGATGGTCTGATCATCTTCGGCTACGAGGTGTCCGAGGAGCAGATCGAAGCACTTCGCGCGCTGGAAAGTCCCTTTCTTCTGATCAACCCGTCACCCTCTACCGCCGGCGAGTTATGTCACCAGATCCGTATCGATCATGAGCTCGGGGGGTATCTCGCCGGTGAACGGCTGATTCGGGCCGGCCGCAGGAAGCTGCTATCGGTGACTGAGGTGGGGCAGCAGTTTCAGGTACGGGCACAGGGATTCCAGCGCGCCGTGAGCGAGGCGGAGAGTGCAGAGCCCGGTGGTGCCGGTAGGATCCGGCGCGAGACGTTGACGTTGCAGAACGGACTGTTCGCCACCGCCTACGATGCGATCACACAGAATCTCAAGTGGGTATCCAGCTTCGACGGCATCTTCGTGCAGTCGGATATCAGCTCCATCGGTGTCCTCAACTGCCTCTTGGACCATGGTGTGGCCGTGCCGCAGGACGTATCCGTGGTCGGGTATGACGACATCGAATGGGCGCAGTACACCCGCCCCGCGCTGACCACGATCCACCAGCCGGTACAGGAAGTTGCGCAGCTGGCAACCGAAGGGATCGTATCGATGATTACCGGCGACCAGTCGGAACTATTTGTGAAACAACTTCAGCCGATTCTCGTAGACCGTGAGAGTTGCTGAAGAAAAAAAACGGTAGTGGCGTAAGCCACAACTAAGGAGGATTGCATGAAACGGTTTATAGTACTGTTGGTACTCACCATGGTGACCACGGGCCTGCTCTTTGCGGGCGGAGGCCAGGAGTCCGGTCAGGCGGGCCAGGCCGAAGGCGAAGAGGCCGCTCCGGAGACGGTGGAGCTGAACTTCTTCCAAAACAAGCCGTACCTGGACGAGGCGTACGGCGAGTTCGCCGAGGAGTTCCAGGCGGAGTATCCCAACGTGGAAGTGGTGATCGAGACGATTGGTGGTGGCACCAGCTGGCAGACGATTCTGCGGGGCAAGTTTGCCGCCGACGAAGGTCCGGACATCTTCCTGGTAGAGGGTCTCGGACAGTACGAGACGTGGAGTGAGTTCATCGCCGACCTCTCGGGAGAGGATTTCACCCAGAACGCGCAGCCCTTCGCCCTGGAAGGCATGAACATCGACGGCAGCCAGCGCGGTATGCCGGTGAACCTCGAGGGTTACGGGTATATCTACAACAAAGACATCTTTGATGAGGTAGGTATCGACGAGCTGCCCACCACCCTTTCCGAGCTGGAAGACGTGGCGCAGCAGATTCAGGACGCCGGCTATACGCCGTTTGCCACCGGATACTCCACCTGGTGGGTAATGGCGCTCCATATGCTCAACGTTCCCTTTGCGCACCAGGATGATCCTGACGGATTCATCGAGGATCTCAACAACGGCGACGCCACGATGGCGGATAACGCGCTCTTTCAGGATCTGCAGGACCTTATCGACCTGACGATCGAATACGGCGAAAACAACCCGCTCACCACGGACCACAACCGCCAGGTGCAGCTGCTCGCCAGTGGTGATGCGGCGATGATTCAGCAGGGAGTTTGGAAAGAGATTCCGATTATGGAAGCCAATGCCGACGCCAACATCGGTCTGCTTCCCATGCCGCTCAACGACTCGTCCGACATGAACCGGATTCCTGTGGGAGTACCGTTCTACTTTGTGGTGAATCAGGAGAGCTCAGCCGCTGAGCAGGAAGCCGCCACGGCGTTCCTCAACTATTTGGTCACTTCAGAGACGGGACAGCGCTACATCACCGAAGAGTTCGGGTTTATTCCGGCTTACTCCGATGTATCCGCCGAGGGGCTCGGTGGTATTGGCCAGGATATCCTCGCCTACGCCAATGAGGACCGCACGATTCCGTGGGTTTTCGGAAGCTTCCCGGACGGGTTCCCCGACGATGCCGCCAAGCACATCCAGGCGTACATTGCCGGTCAGAATGACTGGGAAACCACCCTGGAACAACTCGATACTTCTTGGCAGCGACGCGCCAACTGATTGTAGATCAAACCGTGGGGCCGGCCTGGGTCAAACACTTAGGCTTGGTCGGCCCCCACTTTACGAAAAAGGGTAACATGGTATGAATCAGCGTACGCTCCAAGGAATCAAGGATGACGTGATCTTCATGGGTCCCGGCTTCCTCTTCTTCACCGGCATCGTTCTGATCAGCTTCTTCATGGGAGTGTTCTATTCGTTTACTGAATGGAACGGCGTCAATCGGGAACCGATCTGGATCGGGATTGAGAACTATATCGAGATCTTCCAGGGTGACAGCCAGGCCGCCACATCGGCTGTCTTTACCGCCAAGTTCACCGCAGTCTCGGTGTTGATTGCCAACACATTGGCGTTTTTTCTGGGTCTGGCGCTCGTGCAGCCGCTGAAGAGCGCCAATGTGTTGCGAACGATCATCTTTCTGCCGAACGTGATCGGTGGAATCATTCTCGGATTCGTGTGGCGCTTCATCTTCACCAACAGTGTACCCTCCCTGGGGGCCGTGACCGAGATAGCCCTGTTTGAGCTTCCCTGGCTGGGGACGCCGGAAACCGGGTTTTGGGCGTCGGTCGTTGTCTTCGTGTGGCAGCGCACCGGATATCTCATGGTGATCTATATCGCGGCACTCCTGGGTATTGATCAGAATCTGATAGAGGCGGCCCACATCGACGGCGCTTCCGGGTGGAGTATCCTCCGCCGCATCATTCTGCCGCTCACCGTACCGGCGATCACCGTTTCCGTCTTTTTGGCGCTCTCTTGGACCACTAAGATGTTCGATGTAATCTTTTCACTCACCCGGGGGGGGCCGTTTGGCTCAACGGAGACGTTCGCCATGAACATCTACTTCGAGGCGTTTCAGTACAACAGTTACGGCCTCGGTTCCGCTAAGGCGATTCTCTTCTTCTTCGTGGTGGCTACCATCTCCACGATCCAGGTGCTGGTGACGAAACGCTGGGAGGTAGAGGCATGACGCGCCGTACTTACTCCAAGAAGTACCTTTTGATTGAGGTGCTGGTGATCCTGGTGGGGCTGCTGTTTCTGGCGCCGTTCTACTTCGTGCTGGCCAATGCGGTGAAGCCGTTCGGTGCGATCGTCCAGAACGCGGCATCCTTTCCGGAAGAGTTCTACTACGAAAATTTCATCGAGGCGTGGCGGGTGGTCCGATTTCCCCGAGTCCTCTTTAACTCCTTTGTAGTAACTTCGGTGAGCATCAGTGGTATGGTGATCATGGGCGCGATGGCCGCATGGCGCATGGTGCGTCGGCCGCACCGGGTGAGCCGGGTGTACTTCGTGCTGTTCGTGGCGGCCATGGTAATTCCGTTTCAGTCGGTGATGATTCCCATGGTCAAAGTTGCGAATGTGCTCAACTTAATCAATACGCTGCACGGGGTAATCATTATCTACTTTGGGTTCGGCATGCCGTTGACGGTGTTTCTGCTGCACGGCTTCGTGAAGTCGGTGCCTAAGGAGTTGGAGGAGTCGGCCTATATCGACGGGTGCAGCACGGTGCAGAGCTTTTTCCACGTGGTGCTGCCGCTGCTTCAGACGATGGTGGTAACAGTGATCATCTTGCAGACGCTATGGATCTGGAACGACTTCCTCCTGCCGCTGTTGGTACTCTTCCGGGAAGGACTACACACGATTCCCCTGGGAATTTTCAAGTTCTTTGGGCAGTACATGGACCAGTGGGGTGGCGCGCTGGCAACGCTGACAATGGGAATGATCCCGATTGTAGTGTTCTTCCTGGCTTTGCAGCGCTACATCATTAGCGGAGTGACCTCGGGGTCAGTGAAAGGATAACGGAACCGCCGTGCGTGCCCCGAACATTCTCTACTTGCACAGCCACGACACCGGTGTGGACATTGCCCCCTACGGTTACGAGGTACACACCCCGGTGTTGCAGGCGTTGGCGGAGCGGGGAGCGCGGTTTACCCGGGCGTTTTCCGTGGCTCCCACCTGCTCGCCCAGTCGGGCGGGGCTGCTCACGGGGCGCTACCCGCACGAGGTGGGTATGACGGGACTGGCGCATCGCGGATTCGTCTGGGACGATTATCGGCGGCACCTGGTGAAGCGGCTCTCCAGTCTCGGTTACACCACCGCGCTCTGCGGCGTGCAGCACGTGGCGCCCCGACGAACGATGCTTGGATATGATGAGTACCTTGATGGCAGCGACGGCCGTGATTACTTTGGCGTGCCCGGGCTTGATCCCGTGAGCTATGACCGGGCCAACGCGCAACGGGCGGCGGAGTGGATCTCGAAGCGTGCGGACGGGTCGGCGCAGGATAGACCGGCGCGGGTTGCGGCGCAGGACAGACCGGCGCGGGTTGCGGCGCCGCAGGCTGAGCTCGCTGGATCTTCGCAGGTCGGCCGGCCGCACCCGGAGCCCTGGTTTCTGTCGGTTGGGCTTCTTGCCACCCACCGCCCGTTTCCGGGAGCCGATGAGGTTACAACCGCGGAAGCGGACCGCACCGCCTACCGACGCTCGGCGGAGGAGATGGACCGGGCGGTGGGGACCGTACTGGATGCAGTCGAACGTGCCGGACTGTGGCAGTCCACGGTGGTGCTCTATACCACCGATCACGGTACTCCGTTTCCCGGGTACAAGGGCGAGCTCCGCGACGCGGGAACGCGGGTGGCGCTCGTGCTTTGGATACCACCGGCGGTGCCGGGAGCCGAGTCCGCCGGCAAGACGTACGATCAGCTTGTGAGTCAGATCGACCTCTTCCCGACGCTCTTGGAACTTGCGGGGGAGGGGGAGCGCCGGGGTGATGTCGAGGGTGCCGCCCGGGATGGGAGTGCGCAGCATGCCGTCGGGGTCTCCGGACCGGCAATTGCCGTGGCCGAACCCCGGGACGCGGCCGCCCCCTGGGCCGCTCGGAGCATCGTGCCGCTGCTCTCCGGGCGATCACCGGCAGTGCGGGATACCGTGTATGCGGAGTCAAACTACCACGCCGCCTTCGAACCGGCCCGAACGGTGCGGACGGACCGGTACCGGCTGATTACACGGCCCGCCGCAGGCCTATCGCGAGCTCCGGCGAATGTGGATGATTGTCCGGAGAAAGAGCAGCTGCGATCCACGGGCAGGCTGACACAGGATCATCCGCTGGTGGAGCTGTATGATCTCACCGTTGATCCCGGGGAGACGATAAACCGTGCGGAGGATGCGCGTTACGCTGCGGTCCGCGAGGAGTTGGAGCGGCGGATCGCCGACTGGATGCACGGCACCGGTGATCCCCTCCTGAGCGGTGTGGTTAAGGCGCCTCCCGGCGCGACCGTTGATCCGGTGAGTCGGTGGAGTCCATCGTGAGACGAACTAAGAGACAGGAGCAGGAAATATGAAGACAGCAGCACCGAGCGGTTCGCCCGCCGGAGTGAGCACGCGGGGGGTTGGGGTCTGTGGCGCGGGAGAGCGTGGAGTGTACGTACTCGGCCGCCGGATCGAGGAGTCTGCCGGCGAGGTCGGCCTGGAGATCCGGGGGATTTTCGACCGCAATTTGCATCGAGCGAAGGAGAGTCGGGAGTACCTTGCCGGCGTTCGCGGTCGTGACTCCTCGGAAATTACCGTCCATGAGACTCTAGAGCAGATGCTGGCCGATCCCAAGATTGAGATCGTGCTGGTTACCAGCTACACCGCCGCGCATCGGGAGCAGACCGAGTCCGCCTTGCATGCGGGGAAACTGGTATACTTGGACAAACCGATCTCCGCGACCTTTGACGACGCCATGGCGATCAGCCGCGCGGAACGGGAGTCGGGACGTTCGATCATTATGGGGTTTACCCGACGGTACGAGCCGGCGTGGCGTACCGCCTTTGAGCTGGTGGAGTCCGGGGCGATCGGAGAGCTGCAGATGATTCTGCTGCGGTCAGTTATTCCCTACGCCCGCTACCTGCAGCGCTGGCATCGGTTTACCGAACTGTCCGGCGGCGCCTTCAACGACAAGTGCTCCCACCACTTTGACGTGTTCCGCTGGTTTACCGGTAGTGATGCGGTGGCGGTGCAAGCCACCGGCGGCCGTTCTTCGGTCTTTGCCGCCGATCCTACCGCCCCCACGCGGTGCCGCGACTGCGATCGGGAGTGCCCCTTCCGGGCGTTGCCCAGCGACACCGTTCAGGAAATCGGTTTGGTCCACCGCCTGGACAAAGACTTCCAAACGGTAAGTGGGGCGCG
>CAYQRW010000021.1:0-23440 GCA_964419735.1 uncultured Spirochaeta sp. | reverse complement strand
CAATTGGATACGCCACCGCCATCCTCAGCACCGTGAGTCCGAATACCATCGCAATCGCCAGATAGAAGAACTCCGTTCCCCGCAGCGAAAAGAGTGAAAGAGCTCCGCCGATGAAGAGCGAAAATACAAGCGTCTTTGCTTTCGCCCAACGTCTCGGGTGGACGCTACCACCGGAGAGACGGTCATCCTTGACCCAGGTACTGTATCCGGTCGCGCACGCGTATCCAAGCCGCTTCATGAAGCTCGCCGGTGAGTAGCCAAAGAGTGATCTTAACGCGCTCGGTTGGGTGTATCCGTTCTTCGCAAACATATTCCACGAAGCGGTGTTGTCGTCGCGAATCAACGTGAACTGTGTCTTCAGTCCCCGTTCTTCCATCGCGCGTATGCCTGCTACCGTCAGCCGTCGGCCGAGTTTGTGGCCCTGCGCCGCGGGGTCGACAAAGATCCAGGAAAACATGCCCTCTTCCCGACCGACTTGGTCGAGATATACACCTCCAACGGCGGTACCGTCGTGATGGGCATATAAACCCCATGGTCGTTTTCTGGGCAGAAGGAGCGCCGCGCCGACTCCGAAGACTCTCCGTGCAAGCGCTTTGACGCTCCTTCTTTCCTCTGAGGACTGGATCGGCACGATCGTGTAGTCGCTCATTGTTGTCCCTGTTCCCATGTGATTCTCCTTCCAGACAGTTTGACGAGATGTCACCTTTACGTTACTATACGTCCAGGCAAATGGGAAGCGCAGGTTACACACGGAGGCGAAAATGATTTCCGCACCACGATTGTCCTTTCTATGGAACGCGGCAATGGGCCTGTTCGGCGGTGTGTTCTGGCTGTACGGAATCCTGACGCTCGTTTTTCCGGCAGTGTTCGCACCCTGGGGCTTTATACTCGCGATTCTGGGCGCGTTGCTCTTCGCGTTCTTTGCTGTCACTGAGGCGGCTGCGGGCACGCAGAATGCTGAGCGCGCCTGGGACGAGGGGACAGAGCATGACTCCAACCGTGCGTACAAGTTCGGTTTCACCGTCGCGTGGGTTGTGTACCTCGTGTTCTGGTTTCTACTCGCCCGGGGATGGATCCCTGAAGAAGCAGCGTTCCCGGCAATGGGCGCCTTCACCGGCGGGTCCTACTGTCTCTTCATGGGCATCACGGGGTTGAAAGGCTGGCATGAAACTCGTCACGCACCTGACTGAATACCGGAAGAGAGCCGGACTCACCCAGTCCCAGCTGGCGGAGATCGTCGGGGTCTCTCGCAAAACGGTAAACACGGTGGAGAACCACGTCTTTGTGCCCTCCACCGTTCTGGCACTGAAACTCGCTCGGGCGCTCGAGTGCAGCGTCCATGACCTCTTCGAACTCCCGGAGGAACGATGACCAATCCAACGTACGAGCGTATCGACAGCCTCGATCTGATCAGGGGGATCGCCATTCTTTCGATACCTCTCATGAACATCTACGCGATGGCGCTGCCGCCGGTGGCTTATTGGGTCCCCACCTGGACCGAGGGCAGCGGCGCCATCGATATGGCGGTGTACATCTTTCAGGTGCTCTTCGTAGAGAGCCGATTCATGTCGATTTTCACGATGCTCTTCGGGGTCGGCCTGGCGCTCCAGAGCGACCGCGCGCGGGCACGCGACATGGACCCGCGACCACGGCTCCGGCGACGCCTCGCGTGGCTGCTGGTATTCGGGCTGATCCACGGATTTCTGCTGTGGTTTGGAGACATTCTCACCCTCTATGCAATTTCCGGTTTTCTGGTCCTCCGGGCAACGCGGTGGACCGTAAAGCGACTGACCGCTGTCGGTGTGGGCCTGGTCGCCCTCGCGCAGGTTCCGATGGCGCTGGTTGTGTGGGGTTCGATCGTCACGGGCGAGAACTTCATGGAGGTGCCGCCGCTACCCTTCGATGGCGCCGCTCTTGCCGCCGCTCAAGCCGAATGGACGTCGATCCCCGCCCGCCTGGCCGCAAACGCAACGGAGTTCTTTTCGGCCCTCGCAGCCGGACCGATCGTTCTCTTCTGGCACACGGCGGGGGTCATGCTGATCGGGATGGCACTCTACCGGCGCGGATTTTTCACCGATACCGGTGCGTGGCGCCGCGGTGTCGTGAGTCTTGTCCTTGGGTTTGTGATTGGGGCAGCGGTCCTCGCGGGAAGGTTCGCGGTGGGGCTTGAGACGAGTGCTGCCCAGGGGCTCTTCGGCGCGATCACGCTTGCGGGGATCCTCATGGGGATCGGGTACATGTCGCTGTTGATTCCCATTGCGAGCCGGAGCGGCCAGCTCGTGCGGGCCCTCCGCAACACCGGCAAAACCGCCTTCACGCTCTACATCAGCCAGACGGTGGTCTCACTCCTCCTCTTCAGCGTCATCCTGCGCCCGCTGTGGGGAACGTGGAGCCGCCTGCCCCTTCTGGTGTACGTCATGCTCTTTGCGGTCGTGCAGGTGATCTTTGCCCACTGGTGGCAGACGCGCCGGGGGATGGGCCCCCTGGAGAGTATGTGGCGGCGGTTGGCGCGCGGTTCCTCGTGATCCCGGTTGAGTGGTCTTTCGCAGAGCACCGCGAACGAGTCCTCTCGCGGTATCGTGTTCACGACGGTCCCGGTTGCTCGCTTCACGATTGCCGGCAATATGTGTCGTTCCGTTTTTCTATGTGCCTTGACACATTCTTCTGGAAGGCATAGCTTGAACACATGTCCCGCGTACGACTCAGCGTTGATGTCGATCCAAGCGTGAAACACCGCCTCGCGGTGCTCGCGGCGTTGCGCCGCACCACGATCAGTGAGATCGTGATTGAGGCGGTACAACGAGTTCTTGCGGAGGACGAGGTCCAAAGTGTATCGGACGGCAGGTCCGGAGCGGCCGGCGCGCTCGCGCGGTACGCCGATGTGAACAGGCGCGCGCAGGAGGAGGGTGCATGGTCGCGCAGCGTTGACGACGGTTCACCATGACCGCCGCAAACGGCGACATCCGCTACATCGATACTAACGTCATCCTCCGCTATCTACTCGATGACGACCCGGTCCTTTCTCCACAAGCGAGAGCCTACCTTGAAGACGAAACCGGCAATCGGACCGGCATCGAAGTTGTCGCAGAAGCGATCTATGTGCTTGCCGGGGTGTACGATGTCCCCCGCGGGGAGATCGCGACCACCCTCTATCGCTTGTTCGACGACCCGGGCTGGCTGCTCGACCACAAGGAATCGGTACTCGAATCTCTCGAGATATTCGGCCGTTCATCCCTGGATTTCGTCGACGCGTGGATCGTCGCGCTCCACCGCATCGAGGACGTCGAGGTTCTCAGCTTTGACAAGAAGATTCGACGCATGACGCAGATGCATGCGTGACCCGGCAACCTGCCAACTATGGCAAGGTGCTACAGCCGACGGGAGACGAGCACGATTCTGGGCAAGGCGATACGGCGCGAGCTGGAGTGGAACGTCCCGTCGTCATTCGAAGTTCCCGGGATACCCACGATCGATCCGCGGCCATCCGTCGACCCAGGTGAGGTGCCACAGCGCCAAAGATGGCGTTCCACCGTTGGCGGCGTCGTAGAAGTGGTGTGAGAAATAGTAGCGCCCGTCGTCGTGCCGGTAGACGCCCGCGTGCCCCGGGCCCACGAACCGACCATCACCCAGGATCCCGCCGGACCTGTCCAGGAAGAGCGAGCCGCCACCGTCGCTGAGCGGGCGTCCGCTGCGATCCAGATACGGTCCGGTCGGTGAGTCCGATCGCCCTACCCTGATGTTGTAGCTTGAGTCGGTCCCGGAACAACATTTGTCCCAGTTCACAAAGAGATAATAGAACTCGCTCTCCGGGCGGTTGTAGACGTAGGCGGCTTCGATGTTGTTCTCATCGTAGCGGGTGCCACCGTAGTCCGCGAGGTGGGTGAAGCGGTCGTCGGCGGCGCTCCAGCGTGTGTCCGACGGACGCTCCGCCAGGAGGCCCGTGTGCGGGTCTATCTCCACGATCCAGATGCCCGCCCCATGCGAGCCGTACACCAGCCAGTGTCTGCCCTCGTCATCCGAGAACACCGCCGGGTCGATGGCGAACGGTTGATCGTGCCCGTTGGATTCCACCACGTAGTCGTCCACCGGCTCCCACACGATCTCCCCGTCTGCTACGACGCCGCGGGCGAACCCGATGCGGGAGCGGTGGTTCTCCTCGTCGTGTACCGCGGAGTGGTAGAGGCGGTAGCGATCCTCCGCTACGTGAACGATGCTCGGCGCCCAATAGGCGGCGTCCCCCAAATCCCAGTCCGGGTTGTTGCCGTCGTAGAGGTCGTCGCCGAGAAAGACCCACTCACGATCTTCCAGGCCGTAGGCCCACCATTCGACGGGACTGGCGTAGAGAAGCAACGCATCCCCCACCCGTACCAGCTGTGCCGGATCGTGTACGTCCGGCAAGACGAGGGCTGTGCTCCCCTCGGTGGGAACGGACTGGCACGAGACGAGCGTGGCCACCGTCGCCAATACGAGCAGCCGCAGGAAATTCGTTCGGCCCCCATCGGGAGTCCTATTCCGTTTCAAACACATCCTCCAGCACGGCGTAATGCGTGTCCGCAACAAAACTCGCTCCGGCCTCATTGTAGTGAACCTGGTCTTCCACGAGGTACGCGTTGGTGAAATCGGTGGCCACATCGACGGCGAGCACCTGTGAGGATGCGCTTGTCTGGTCGGAGGCGATTGTAGGCACGGCAGCCTGCATCCGGCTCAAGAAATCCGACAGGTTGCTATCATCCTCCAGCATATCCGAGTGGGTTGGGGCTATCTTCTCGATAAGGATAGTAACTTCGGGATTCGCCTCCTGGATCTGGTCGATGATCGCGTTGACGTTGGCCACCGCATCATCGAACGGAAGGCCCTCGAGTGCGTCGTTTCCTCCGGGAGCACTGAGGATAACGATGTCCGGCGCTCCGACCTCGTCGAGCCACCCGGGCAGTGCGTCACGGATCTGACCGGAAGTCCACCCGCCCGTCCCCTGGTGATCGGGATCAAAACCGACGTTGTTGACCTCGGGATATGCGGCCTCATCGTACCGCGTGCCGACAAAGTTAACCTCCCGTCCACTCTCGACCAGGCGAACCCACAACGGATATCGAAAACTCTCGTACTCCGGCCTGTTGCCCTCCACTCTCGAGGCCCCCAGCGGCATGATCGTTGTCGCTCCAGGTATCGAATCAGTTGTCGGCGACGGGGACGCGCTCCCTGAATTGGCGGTACTCTCGCACGATGCGAGCAACAACACCGCGATCATGATCATCACGCCATGTGTATGTCTTTTCATTTCCTTATACCTCCAAACACGTGTTTTTTCATCGGCCCTACGGGGCGTTGATGACGGTGTGATTGCGCTCCGGTGCGGTCACCGGCCAGCGGAGCTCTTCACCGGCGGCCTCCACCGCCACGTGGTACTCGAAGTCTCCGGGCTGGGCGGGCAGCTCCACGGTGTATATCGCCCCGGCCGCCTGCCGCATGGGAAGCTCCCGGACGCGCGACTCCCCCATTTCGCGCAGGTACACCCGGGGCGCCGCGTCGGCGCCGAGGACCGTCGCCGTAATGGAGAGTGACTCGCCCTCCCTGAGACTGGTGCGCGCCGGGGCGACGAAGACCCGAGGCTCACCGAGGTACTCGGAGGTGGGGTATGCCTCCGGCGGAATCGACCGACCGAGTCCGCGGCGGAGCTCATCCTCAAACCGATCGAGGATCATCGCCTTCCAGTTGACCAATTGAAACTGAATGATCTCACCGATGTCGCTCGCGTTCCGCGCGCGCTCGAGCTGCAGTGTCGTGATGCGCTCGTGCAGCCGCGCGAGCTCGGTCATCGCCGTCACGGCGCGTTCGTACCGGTTTCGCGCCATCGCGCGCTCAAAGTCGTGACGGACCGTGCCGAACTCCGCCATCACCCGCAGGAGCTGCAGCGTTTTGAGCCAGTAGTCGAAGCGTTCGAGATTGGACGCGCCGACGACATCACCGCGCAGCGCCTCAAACTCGTCGACGAAGGCGTATTCCCGTCGTACCCGCCGCCAGGGTGTCGCGTTTGGCAGGACCTCCCCGGGGCCCCACTCGGTCCAGCCGGTGGGCGTCGGTACCTGGCCGTCGTACTCGGCGAGTATGGCCGCTACCCGATCGGCGACTTCCGGCCCCATCTGGCGCCGCGCCCAGTCGCGGTACTGCTCTTCCATCCACACCCACATGTCCCCTTCAATCTCGATGCGCGGCGGCGAGCTCGAACTCCCGTACGCCCAATGCAGGTTCTTCAATCCTGTCATGTTCGGATCCAGGATCGTGGTACGCCATATCGTTCCAATGGAACCCTCCGCATCCACGCCCTGGGCGGTGACGGCATACTCCCAGGCGGTGTAGACACCGCCCTGCCACTGCATCAGCCCCCAGTCCTGCTCCACGAAGATACCGGGCCATTTGACGCGGTCGGGCGAGAGCTCGTCAAAGCCGTCGGCGTCACCCCAGCTGCTGGAAAACGGGACCGTCGGCGGGTACGCACTTTCGAGCTCCGCGTGGTTTTCCGTGGTTCCGAGGATCCATCCGGCGTGGGCGATCTCAAAGGGATTTCCCAGCTCCTCGAGCACCTCCCGGGCGATCCCGATGTCCGCCTCAATCGCCCGCACCTGCTCCCGCGTGACCCCGGGGCCGTCGGGGTTCGCGGACCAGATCTCGTAGGACCAGAGCCAGTAGTAGTCGAGCGGGTGGGCGCGCATGATCCGCTCAAAGATCCCCCGGTAGACCTCACGCACAACTGCCGGATCGGCGGGGTCGTCTCCGCGGGCCTCGATGCGCGCCCTGAGCTCCCGGGTCATCCCGCGCACCCAGTCCTCCGGGGGATCGATGTCGCCCCGGCCCGCGGGCTCCAGCCCGAGGGGGACTTCGGTACCCACCGCCGTCTGGACACCCAGTTGCCCGGCGAGCCCAAACGCTTCATCAAAGACCGCCGCAACCCGGTTGAAGACGGCGTTGCTCTCGGCGACGGTTCGCGGGACCTCGTCACCGACCAGGGGTGCGCCTACCCCGTCGGCGGCGAAGAGTTCGGCTGAACCAGCGGCAAACTCACCGGCGTCCCAGGTACTGAACGCCCAGCTCCGTTCCCGGTGGGTGTGAGCATATGTCGCCGGGTAGGACCAGGAGACGGTCCCGTCGGGATTCACATCCTCCGGCAGCCCCACCCACACCGTGGGCTCCGGACCGGTCCGGTAGTCGTTGTCCCGCATCCACTGATTGCCGTACCGCGTCATATAGGTGTGAAACCCGATGAAGTTCATGCCGAGTTTCGGCAGCTGGGAGATCACCGCGAGGTAATCGTCCGTCGTCCACCCGTCGGGGCCGGGGAAAAAGTCGTGATACGGGAGCACACCGCGAGTTTCAAAGCGAGGGACCGCAACCTCGTCATAGCCGCCGAGATCGAGGGGCACCGTGCCGTCGGGAATCGCGTCGCCGGCAAGTCCGAAACTGATACCGAGATGCTCCGCGAAGCGGTATGCCCCGTAGAGGGTGCCGGCGGTATCCTCACCGGCTATCAGGAGCGCAGTTCGCCCGGTGTCCCGCAGCGATCGGATGATAAACGCGCCTTCGACGGTCGGCACGCCCACATCGGTCGCCACCGAAGAGACAAGCGGCGATCGGTGTGAGCCGATAGCGATGACATCGCCGTCTGCGGGCAGCCGAGAAGCCTGCCTCAGCGGAAGAAGCTCTCCGGTACGCAGGTAGACGTACCGCCGAACTTCATGCGCCGCCAGCAGCTCCAGATCGGACGCGTCGTCGGGGTAGACGATCGTCTGGGCGGTGACAGAGAGAGGACCCAGTAGGATAAAGAGAAGTAGGGTCAATGCTTTGCGGCGAATGGTGGCGTTCATGAACGGAAAGCTATGCGTTAGCTGCGATTGGGGAAACCACCCATCCGGGGGGATCGCGCTTTAATGGGCGGATACGCGCGAATCGGGCACCTCGAGAGAACCGGTGATCAGTCGTGGTACTCCCCTTGGACCTGAGTTTCCGCGAGCACGCGCTGCACCAGCCCAATTTTGGTTGCTACGCCGAGTTTGCGGTAGACGCGACGTATGTGCCATTTGACCGTTTCCGGTGAGATGAACAGAGTTGCACCAATCTCGCCCCGGGTTTTCCCCTTGAGCAACTCCACCACGATGTCTCGCTCACGATCACTCAACGGCAACGTGGATACCGCTTCGTTCATCCAGCGCGGAATCTCCGACTCCGCGGTCGGAGACTCCTCCGGGCCAATCGGAGCAGCCACAACGAGTCGATACTCCCGACCCTCGATGACACCGGACTCGTAACGGATCGTGACCGGGATTTCTGTGTCGTCGTGGCGAATAACGCGACGATCATCGCCGGGGACACCGAAATCCTCGGGGCGAGCAAACACCTCTTCTGGAAAACGTCCGATCAACCCGACGTAACTCCACCCGGTGAGCCGTGTGAACTCCTTGGTGCAGTCCACGATCCTCCCGTCCGCTACCACCGCGGCGGCGGTTGACGAGACGTTCGATAGGAGTCGACTAAACCGTGCCGCCTCCTCGATTTCCGACTCCCGCGCCCGTCTGATCCTGTTCAGATACGCGTGCGTCCGCATGTGGGCGATACCGACCGCGTTGAGCAGAACCATAGTTGGGATCAGAATCAGCGCCGCATCGCGGGATATACCCAGTCCACCAACGGCCATCGCCCATGAGAGAAGCGTCTGACCGACCCCAGCGGTGACTTTGAGTCGGGGAGTAGCGGGAACGACGAAATAGACTAGGAGAATCGTGGGAAGGGGTATCACAATCTGAACAATGTGCGACGGCTCATATGCGACACCCATTAAGAGCTGGAGGAGGAGATGGGTGAATACGATCGCCCACTTCACCGCATTGAGCACCTGCCGATTCCCGGCCATTAAGACAGCCAGCCCGTGCCACCCGGCGAACAGGAGAAGTACTATCCGGAGCGTGAGGACGAGGCGAAGTACTCTCGTCTCGTCCACGTGCCTCAGATCCAGCCACACCAGCATCAGGTAGAACACGGTGACACCGATCCAAACCAGAGTTGAATTGAGTCGTTCCAGTGTTCCGTGGAACCGCACCTGCCACGGGTCGCTTCGCATGACACGTAGATTATCCACCGGTTCCTGGGGCCGCAAGTCCGAGGAAACCACCATGGATTTACCGGAGAAGCTTGTACGCGCACCAATGAAACGGGTGTATTCTGTAGGCATGCGGTTGATAACATTTTCCGGGACGGGGAACTCTCTCGAAGTGGCGCATCGTATCGCGGCGTCATTTCCCGATACCACGGTGGAATCGGTCCTCCATGCGCTTAGCACGGGGGAACCGATCGTTCTCGATGGAGTGGTGGGGGTTGTGTTTCCGATCCACATGAACGGCGTTCCGCGGCCCGTTCGCCGGTTTCTTGAACAGGCGGATTTTGCCAACGTTGAATACCTGTTCGCGTGCGCTACCCATGGTGGATATCCAGGGAACGTCGGCGGTCAGATAAACCGCATCTTGAAACGTACATCGGCACGCCAGGAAGCGACGCGTCTCCTGGATGAATTCTTTGCTCTGGAGCTTATTAACAACACCCCAAAAGGGGTGGCGCCGCGCCCGTTGATGCGGATGAATTGGGAACAGGACATCACTCCCGAGCACGTTGAACGGATGCGGCGGCGTCTGGACGACGCAATGCCCGGCGTTAACGTCGCGATTGCAGCACGAACCCATGGGCACGCCGACCGGTACCGTTCTGAACGGAAGGCTCGGGGAAGCCTCATGCAACGGCTTGTCTGGCGGCTGGCGGACGGTTCCGCACCAAAACTGGATTTCGAACTCGACGAATCGGCGTGCACTCGATGCGGTCTGTGCGAGAAGGTGTGCCTGAGCCGACGTGTCGTGACGATTGACGCCTTACCCACGTGGCCCCGTGACAAGGAATGCTACTACTGTTACGCGTGTTTCAATGTCTGCCCGGAGCAAGCAATCGGCGTCAATCATTATTCAAAAAAGAAGGGGCGTTACCTCTTCCCCGGTACAACGGTCGAGATGCTGGCAGCCCAGAAACCGGTTCAATGACTGCGTCGGAGACTGAATCGGCGACTACCGCGAGGTCTATCCACCCAAAAACGGGAGGGTCTGCATGAAGATGCATGGTGTGCTCGCAGTTTTCATAGCACTTGTGTCGGGATGCATGAGCAACGGTGCAAACGCACCAAACCAGCCAGATAACACGATCGCGCGGGAGCTTCCTCTTCTCCGCGGCAACAATAGAATAGGAGCCATCGAGGGGTTCAATCCAGACAATCCGGAGGAAACCATGGCAGCCATGGCAGCAAGGTGGCAAGAGGCAGTAGATGCCGGAATGTCGGTTGCTCGGCTGCAAATCGACTGGCCGGAACTGGAACCAGCCAAGAACTCGTTTGACAAGGCGGCATTAGAGTCACGGTTAGAGGAAATGAAGGATCAGGGGCTTCAGACGTTTCTGTTGATCTCGGCTTTTGACGCCGGCGAAGCGGTAGTGCCTGAGGACTTGGAGGAAACGAGCTTTGATGACCCGGAGTTCATTCAGCGTTTCAAAAACGTGATGGACTGGGTCATTCCATTGTTGGTGGAATACGACGGGTATCTTATCTCCATCAGCAACGAAGCCGAGGACTCTTTCGGAGAGGTTTCCGATCTGCACAATGAGATTCTCACGTTTCTGCTGGAGGTGAAGAATCATATCCACCAGCTGGACGAAAGAATGGCGGTTACCGTTACCTTTTCTGAAGGCAGCCTGGGTACCGACAAGCCGGGCATTGATGAGATTCTCGCAGCCTGCGACGTGGCATCCTTCAACTTCTATGGAGGTGATTTCCGTGGTGATGGCTCGCCCTACTACGCCGCTAACTCGGAAGACCAGATCATATCTGATATTCGGAGGATGCTCAGGGCGTCCGGGGACAAGAACATCGTGATTCAGGAACTGGGAATGTGGTCGGGCTATACGGAGGACTATCCGGATAGCTACCCGGAAGAGACCTACCTGAACAGCAGTGAGGAGACTCAGCGCAGGTTCTTCGAAATCTTCTTTGGAGAGATGCAGAACCACGACCGGATGCGGGCTGCTTATGTCTTCCAGATGGTAGATTGGTCGCCGGATACCACGCAGATATTCAGCGATCTCCTTGAAGAGGAAGACCTGGACACAGCTTTTATCAACCAGTTCGCCGAAACGTTAAACACTATGGGACTCTTGCGCTACCATGACGGCACAGAAAAGGCTGCATGGGATGAGTTCATCGAATGGGTGGAAGAATTCGATTCCATAGGACGCAGCGATCTCACCGCACCTCGGCAAGATCTGCTCAGCGATGCGATACCGTTCTGAAATAGCTACTCACGCCGGAGGAGGTGTTGCATGCCGGCGTGCGCGGGGATATCCTTACTGTAAGGAGTTCCGTCATGCCGACTACGAAGGCCACCATCACCGCGAAGGGCCAGATGACTATTCCGGCGGCTGTTCGAGACTCGTTGGGGCTCAAACCGGGCGACACGGTCGCGATCGAGCTTGATCAGGATAAAGCGATCCTGCGAAAGGTTCGCTCGATCGACGTGGGCTGGGATGTCGCCGTGGCGGCGACCCTGAGTGAGTGGGAAGACAGTCTCGATGACGAGCTTTGAGGCAGGGGATGTCGTTGACGTCCCATTTCCGTTTATGGACCGACCGGTGCGCAAGCGACGCCCGGCGCTGGTTCTGTCGATACCTGCGGCAGAACCTGACGACGATGTGGTCGTGCTGGCAATGATTACCAGCGCGAAACGGAGTTCATGGCCATCTGACGTCCCGATCACCGACCCGACCACGGCCGGACTGAACGGGCCCTCCGTGGTGCGATGGAAAGTGTTTTCGATCGAATCGAGCCACATCCTTAGCGTGCGGGGCAGACTGTCCGGTCCAGATTTCGCCGGCGTTGCCGACCGTTTTCAGGAGTTGTTCGGGAGTTGGGTTCCCAATGCGTAGAAGTGTAGTATATCAGGGTTGAGGTGGCTGCCCACTGCCATCAGTCATCCGGCACAGGCAGACTCCTCAGCGCCGTTACTGCTGGTACCGGACGCCACCATGCAAGCGCCGGTAGCCGCGGCCCTCACCTCGTTGCAGTCAAACGTTCCTCGTCACGCGCCGCGCTGTCATCCCGCGCCGCCGCGACAACCTTCCGAAACGGTTTGACCATCTCACCCCTCAGTCGGTTGCGGATCTCGTTGCGCATTCCGGGGATCCTGGTAAGCGCCGTCATGATCATCGCCCGGGCGCGGTGACGTCTGGGGCGCTGCGGAAAGTCGTAGATGCCGTGCCTGCGGTAGTACGCGTCGTCGGCCTGGAAGACAAAACTGAGGCCACCGAAGATCTCGTCTCGGAAGAGACGGAGCCCGGCGATGCCACGAAAGGTCACCGGAGACCGCTGGTCGGTCTGGAGTGCCTCGGAGAGCGAAGCGGCAAGTTCGTCGATACCGCGGTCGATGTCCGGGAATATCTCGTCGGTGACGATGTCGACGACGTGCCCGCGGTTCACCTCGGCGTAGGACAGGAGTATCTCCCGGGCGTTCTCGTTCTGCCTGAGCGGACCGGCAACAAGATAGGCGATCTGCTTCCCTTCCAACCGTGGCTGGTGCGTATAGACGAACGTCCGTTCCAGGTAGCGTTGCCAGAGCGAGGTGAAGTAGCGGTCGCGCATCGTGAGGGCGAAGACCAGCGCCTCCGCCGGCAGCACCTTCGCGTTGAGCATCTCCACAAACTCGTCCTTTGTTCCTTCGTAGGCGCACCGGTTGTCAAAGCCGCATTTGAGGCATCCCGTGCAGTGCCCGAATCGAAGCGTCGATAGATCAACGACTTCCGCGGACGGGAAGGAGCGGCGGAACCGCTCCACCATCGCGGTGATGTTGCCGGATGCGGCGTCGGTCACGATAGTGATCCGCGGCGACGAGCCTCCGTCGGAGCCGACTGTAGCGACTGTAGCGACTGTAGCGACCGCGGCGACCGTCGCGGCCGCGGGAGCGTGGGCGGAGGAGGCGTCCGTCGGAAGCAAGTCAGGCGAGGTACCATCCAATTGCAAATACCTCCGGGCCGGGCGATCACCCCGGCGTATACGTCCCTCGATTCCTGCAAACCAGCTCACCAATTGTTCCCGCGTCTCGGTATTCAGAAGGTCGTGCATCTCCGCCGAAAACGCCCCGAGGTGGCGCATACCGAGGTCGTCGCAGATGCCGTGGATGTAGTTGTGCGCCGTGTGGTCGTAGAAGTGAATCGAGGTACTCAGTGAAGCGCTGTACCGGTCACGGAACACGCTTCCGCCGTCGCGCTCGAACACGATCTCGATGAAACGCTTGTACCCCGAACTTACCAACAGGTAGTACAACGGAAACGCCCACAGGACGAGGTCCGCCGCGCGTACCGCTTCGAAGACTTCCGCCAACGTTTCCGGGTGCCGTTCGTACTTCCGGTACGCCTGGGCGGGGTAGAGAAACGTGAATCTGTCTTTCGGTCGTCGCGCCGCCAGATACCTGACGTACTCCGCGGTGACGCTCTGGGCACCCTTGGGACTTCCCGCCAATACAACAACGTTCATGGATGAAACCTCCTTGCAGCTTCCTCGAGATCAAACTCACCGCGCGCTTCCATCACCGCCAGGGCGATCATGCGACCGCCGACATCCCGGAGCAGCGCGCGCTCTTCGTGAAGTTCTTCGGGGGTCGGTGAAGCCGGCGCCAGTGCGGCCAGACCGTGGGTATAGATGAACATGTTCTTCAGCAGACGTTGGAGCCGGTCCTCGGAAAGCGCGGTGAGGACGCTATCCCGGCGCATCCGGTTGGTCAGCCGGTGGAACGGCCACTCCCCGGCCGATGGTGAGAGACGCTCCCGGCCGTTGGTCATCAGGAGCTGAAAGAGATTTGGCTCGGAGCGCGAAAAATCGAGGTACGCGAGACCGATACCGAGAAACTCGCTCTCCGGGTCCGGTACGGGCAGCTGGTGATCGAGAGCTATTTCAAGGGCTCGGCTCACCGTCGCGTCAAACAGCGCGTCGATCGACCCGAAAACGCTGTAGATCGGTTGTGTGGAACATCCGAGGGCGCCCGCGACGGAACGGGCGGTAAGCGATGCATGCCCGCTCTCCCGGACCACCGCTATCGCGCCGTCAATGATCCGATCTCTCGTCAAAGCTGTTTTTGGCGGCATAATAACAATCGTTATATAACATTTGTTATTATCTGTCAATGGTATCTGTTGCCAGGATGCCTGCCAGTTACCGGTTGTCCTCACCAATGCAAACCGCCACGCCGCCACGTTTGTGTCCGCTCTCGACAAGGCGGTGTGCTTCCGCTATGTGGTCGAACGGGAACGAGCGCCCGAGTACCGGTGTGATCGATCCCGACTCGACCAGCTCGCGAATCCGGTCGAGGCGCGCGATTTCCAAACGAAGGTCGCCGTCGTCGATCGAGACGTAACGGCCGCCCGGCGCGAGAGCCCGTCGGCACGCCTGCTTGAGTAGCGAGGTTTTCAGTCCACCCACGGAGTCCATCACGAACTGGTACTGCGCGCCGTCGGGCGGGGCGTCTACCCGGGTGTAGTCGATCACGTCATCGGCACCGAGGGAGAGGACGAACTCCGCGTTGGATCCGCTGCACACTCCCGTGACGTGTGCACCGAGATGTTTTGCGTACTGTACCGCCATCGTTCCGGAAGTTCCCGATGCGCCGTAGATGAGTACGCGGTCGCCCGGCGTGATCTCACCGCGATCCGCGTACTGCAACGCCAGCGAGCCACCGTACACTGCGGCAGTGGCCTCAGCGAAGGTGTTATTTTTCGGCTTGAGAGCGAGGCATCCGTGGCGCTTCGTCTCGCTCTCTCTGGCGCACCGGTATTCCGCGTACGCCTGCAAACGGAAACCGGTCATGCCGTAGACCTCGTCGCCAGGGGAAAAGCGCGTGATCGCTTCGCCGGTCTCTTCTACCACGCCGGCGTACGCGAAACCGAGTATCCCCGCCCGCGGTCTGGTGAGGCCAATCATGAGGCGAAAGGGAACAGCGAGGAGCGGCGTCACGTGGCCGGAGCGGATAAAGATATCACTCATCGTGACGGCGGCGGCGTGTATCCGTACCAGAACTTCGTCCGGGCCGGGAACGGGTTTCTCGACGTCCGTTATTTGAAGTACTTCCGGAGGACCGTAGCGGGTGGCCATCGCCGCGCGCATCACCAGTCGTCACCGGAGCGCAACATCGGCGCAACCGACTCCGCCCAGGTGCGTGTCGCACCAGTCCAGCTTGCATAGACAACAAGGACTGCAGCCATACCCGAACCTCCTCAAGCGGCACATAGTACAAATAGTGATCGTGCGTGCGTCGGCCTGAACTCTTCTCGGATCATATCACGAGATTGTGTGATTCGGGTCAGAAGCTCGAATAGTCATGCGTCGACTCGGGACCGGCGTAGGTACTGTCGCCATCAACCGGCCACCCTTGCCCGGGCCCGAATAATTGCGGACAATGGCGGTACATGGTAGTCCCGTTGATTGCCGTTGCGATAGCCATTCTCACTACAGCCGTGGCTTTTGGAGCGGCGACGGTACTCTATTCACGATGGAAGACCCAGGCGCTCAGGTTGTACCTTATCTTCGTTGGAACGATCGCGCTGTTTACTGTGGCGATGGGCCTGCTGACACTATCTGATCTCATAGGTGTGCCCCGCCTGCGCGACGTGAGCTTCGTTCTGCAGGCGATAGGAGGAGTGGTACACGTTGCCGTGCTGCCGCATTTCATTTACACGATCAGTAATCGGTATCCGTCCCGGCGGGTACGGGTGGTCTTCGGTACACTGTCGGGGATTATGGCGCTTCTGAGCGCCATGTTTATCATCCGCCCCACCATGCAATCGATCCCGTACATCCTGACCACCATCCTGTACGCCAGTGTTGCCTGGGCAATTGGGCAGACGGCGTGGTGGCAACGGGGCGAACGCCCCCAACGCGATACGGTGCGTTCGGTTGCCCAGGATCTGGACAGCGGTCCGGAGCTGCGAACGTTCCTGTGGATCAGTGCGGTCTTCTTGCCGTTGTTTGTGCTCGACGTCCTCGTAACCACGCTCCGGTGGGATGCCCCTTGGCGCTATCTGGCCGGCCTGCCGCTGCCGGTGTACCTCGTGCTCCTCACCGTCGGTTCCATCGTATTCGCGCTGCGGCGCCTCAATATGCCCGCACTCTACGCGGATGAGCGCGTCACCCCGTATTGCCGGGAACGATTCGGCCTGACTGAGCGGGAAGCGGAAGTGGCCGAATACGTGATGGAAGGGTACTCCGTCCCTGATCTTGCACCAGTGCTCAAGATCTCTCCCCGAACAGCAGAGCATCATCTGTACCGCGTATACAACAAGCTTGCGGTCAGCAATCGGATCCAGTTGTACCAAACGTTGATGGCCCACAGGCAAGAATAGCAGCGTCTAGGGGGTTTTCCCTATCGTCGCGGTTGTCGGGTAGCCCCATAATCACGCTATGAAGCATCGACAAATGATCCGCCGGGGAGTGCAGCTGCTCTCCCTGCTCCTGTTTCCCGCGACGTTCTACTACCTGTCGCCGGTGATCTCTCTCATGGGTGCGCAGGCAGGTATCGTGACGGGCAGTGTCGTCGTGTTTGCGATTCTCTTCTTGGCGGCCCCGTTTACCGGACGATTGTTCTGCGGCTGGATGTGTCCCGGGGGAGCGCTTGGTGATCTGGCAGCCGCCGCCCGACCGCGGGCGGTGAATCAACGACGACTGCAGTGGATCAAGTACGCGGTGTGGCTTCCCTGGTTCTCCGGGTTGCTGGCGCTGCTGCTAGGAGCGGGCGGCGTCCAGTCTGTAGAGCCGGCGTACGCAACGGTTCTAGGCCTGTCCGTTTCGGACGTGCACGCCTTGGTCGCGTACCTCCTTGTGGCGCTGGTCTTCTTCGGATTGGCCGTGTCGGTCGGACGTCGCGCCCCGTGTCACACGATATGCTGGATTGTACCGTTCATGGTGATTGGTCGAGCCCTCGGCCGGAACGTGGGCGTCCCGGGCATCCGTCTCATTACGGAATTGACTATGGTGATGCTTCCGGATAAGCCTCTCGGTAACACAATCTTTGCTCAGGACTGTTGTACGGAGTGTGAGGTGTGACGTAATGCGTCTCAGGTGTCTCCTAACTGTCTTCCTTCTCGTGTTCGGAATGGCCCATACGCTATCAGTATCAGCTCAAACGTTGGATATCCTCGTGTATGACCGTGACCTGGACATTCCCCTGGAAGGAGTCCTGGTCCGCGAGGCTGTCACCGGTTTCTCCGAATACACTGATACAGACGGCAAGGTGACGATCGACCAAACCACTCCCTCCCCCCAGGTGGTGGTGGAACTGTTCTTGCCTGGGTATGACACGGTTCGTACGATGATCAGAGAGCGTGATGGTGTTGCCAGAGTTCCCATGGTGATTCAAGGGGTGCTGGTGGCGGAAGAGCTGGTTGTTATTGCAGACCGGATCGGACGAACCGATGATCAGGCCGGCGTCTCGATCGTTGTAGAGCGGGAGTTCATAAAATCCAGCGCAATGATCGGCGTAATCGAAGATGTCATGTCGACCGTCAAGCTACTGCCGGGAGTGAGTCATGCCGGAGGGTTCAACTCTTTTCTGTCTGTCCGAGGCGGCGAGCCGGACGGATTGACCCACGTCCTCGACGGTCTTGTGGTCAAGTATCCGTACCATTGGGGCGGGGGTGTTTCCGTATTTAACCCGCACGTGGTAGATACAATCAAACTCTCCGCAGGAATCTTCCCGGTGCGCTACGGCCAGGCTACCAGCGGGCTGATGGAAGTCTCCAGCATCGATCCCGTCCAGGACCTGCGCTGGGAGGTCGCCCAGTCAACGAGTACTCTCGAGGGATACGCGCAGCTCCCATTTGGAGACAACTCCGGGCTTTTCCTCGGAACCCGCCTCACCAACTATGATCTTCTCTTTGCGATGACCGGCCAGTTTCTTGAGGAACAGGGGGTCACGTTCTCGCGTGTTCCTTACATCTACGCCGGATACCTCCGTTGGTACAGTCGGCCAACCCCGGCAACGGAGTGGTTTGTCAACGCATTTCTGGGAGTCGACGGCATCGGTCTTGAGGCGATCGAACCGGATGTTGACCCCGACGAGGAGATCCTCAATACCTTTGACTTTCGCTGGAACAACAGCGTCTCTCTCACCGGCGTAGGCGTCAACCGCCTGGTGGGTGACCGCCTCCTTCTCTCAGGAATTTCGGGCTACGAGTACGTCCGCAATACCGTGGATGCCGCATTCACCGAGCGGGGCACCCGGGTCTATTCCGACGAGTTTGTACAGGAGGTACATGCCAACCCCGACTTCACGGCGTACCGACCGTACGTGGTACAGGGAGGATCGTTTTCTATCGATCAGCCCAACGGTTTTCTGAACAGCAACGTGCTGCACCACTTCCAACTGCGAAGTGACGCCGATTATCACGTCAACGATCGACACCTGTTTCAGGTAGGACTTGGATCATTTGTCTCCTTCAACGAGTATGTCGCCGATGTTTCGGTATGGACGTTGGAGGAGGACAGCGAAACGGGAGAGGTTAATAATCGGCGCGTGTCATTGGACCAGGCGGCACCGGCCAACCGAATTCTGACGTCCTTCGCATATATCAATGACCAGTGGCAGCTTGTTCCCGGCCTCGTTGCGGCCGATCTCGGTGTTCGGGTAGATCATGCCCTTCTCACGGGGAGCGGATTCCGGCTCAACACCGTCCCGGCGGTTGGTCCTCGGGCGCTCGTGCGCCTGACCCCCGAGCCGTCCAGACGGGGGATCGAAGAGACGACGACAACGCTGGGAGTGGGAATATTCTCCAAGGTTCCCTTCGATGCGGGGCTGGTCAACGAGGACTTGCGGATCGCCGGATCCTCTTTGGCTTCACCCAAGAGCGCCATGGTACTCGGCGGATGGGAGGGGCGCTTCGGGGGCGGGTGGCGATTCAAGATCGAGGGGTACTACAAGCGCCTCTACGATCGGTTCTACATCAACTACTCCGATCAGGAACAGGAAAACGGAACGGTCCAGTCGATACCAACGGTCCATACCGATGGTACAGGACACGTGGGCGGCTTCGATCTCGTGCTCGATCGGCGCACGAGCCGCTGGGTGGATGGGATGTTAGCGTACTCCTTTATCTACGCCCGGTACCGCAACCCTGTGTCGCCGGGTAGTACGAGTCTCGGCGATTCGGTTGGTCCCGTTTCAGAGCCCCGGGAGAGATGGTATTACCCCGGTTTTCACCGCTTCCACACCCTAAACACTCTGCTCAATGTGAAGCCCCTGGACTGGTTGACGCTCACCACCACCGTTACCTTCGCCACGGGTGCGCTTGATCCCGCCTACGGGGAGAAGGAAATCGTGCCGGTGTTCATAGCAGATGACTCGGGAGAATTGAGTGTAGCGGAGACGTATCGTCGGGATCAGTTCTACAGTGACACCAATCGGGCGGGATGGGTGCTCCCGGTAGACCTCCGCGCCTCATTTCATTGGTACCGGGAGGATAGCAAAGTGTATCGCGAAATCTACATCGGCGGAGAGGATATTCTTGCTCCCCTGATTAACCGGATCGCTCCGTCCAGCGACTCAGTGACTACCGACCGCTACACCGGGGAAGATACGCGCGCCGCCGACCAGGATGTCAGCTTCCCGATCGTGAGCATCGGAGTGAGAGTGAGCTACTAATGAGGAAGCTTGGTTTCGGCGGCGCGCTGTTTCTGGCGCTCTTCCTTGTTGCTTCGTGTGCCACCGTTGACGAGCGGTACGTAGCGGGCGAGCAGTTTGATCACCGCGGACGGCGTCGGCATACGGAACCGGTCCTGGTGGTCGAACGCTCCGGTACAACGGCAACGATTACCACGCCCTGGCTTCCGGGGATGGAAATACTCGGATTCTTCGAGGAAACCACGGTGTATGTCACCGGAGTTCGCCTCTTTGCGAACTGGGCCAATGGATGGACCGAGGCGGTTTTCGAGGCGTCGGGGACGTTGCATATCGGTCCGGTGGAAGCCGGGGACGGCTCGCGTATCTCACTGCATGTGGAGGAGCCGGTGGAGTTATGGACTCTGGAGGAGGGCGGCATTCGCTATTACGATACCTACCTTCTGGGAGACGAGGGGCGAGGCCGCGTTCGCGGCAGGGTGAACCGGCTGCAGGAAGTAGCCCAGTGGATGCGGGAGCGCGGTGGCCCCGATGCATATGGCTCGGACTCGCGGGAGGGCCGATATGGACGCGCCATGGTGGATGACGTCCGCCACGCGGTCCAACGAGAAATTGAGGCAGGCACGGCACCGGAGTGGCTGGTGACGCTCCAGGAGTCGCTGTCTCTGGAACGGGACCTGAGGGAGGCTCCGGGGATGTTGGTGGCGCTCTATAATTTGGAGCATTTCAATGGGGGGCTCACCGACTCCGTCACTCTTGATATGAGGTAAACGAATGGAATTGACGCTGATCGATCTGTTTGAACTTGGCGGCTGGGCCATGTGGCCCCTCGTGATCTTCTCGGTTGCGACGTTGGCGCTCTTCTTCGAGCGAGCGGTGGTACTGATCAGAAGCGACCTTTCAACGGAAAACCTTCGGGACGAGCTTCTCCCGATGATCCATCGCGGTGATTGGCAGGCTGCCCGAGAGTCCTGCGCCGCCGCTCCGTCGCGGCTGATCGTGGGCGACGTCTACGGTGCAGCGGTAGCCGTCCAGGGGATGGGGGAAGGGCTCATTGAGCGCTCGTTTGAGTCCGCCGCGGCGCGTCAAATCGGAAACCTGGAACGGGGACTCGATCTGTTGGTAGCGCTCGGTTCGATTGCACCGATCACCGGATTTCTCGGGACCGTCTCCGGCATGATTTCGGCGTTCAACTCGATCGCCACCGCGGCGGACGTAAACGCACAACTGGTGGCGGGAGGCATATTCGAGGCGCTGATTACCACCGCCTTCGGTCTTGCCATCGCCCTCGTGGCGATTACGGGCTACAACCTGTTCGCTCATTTCGTAGATCGCTTCGCCGCGGAGATGGAGCAGTCCGGAAACGACCTTATTACGGCCATGATCCAGGAGACCTCCGGCTCGTCGGGGGCGGAGGGCTGATGCTCTCGCTCGGAAGACGCCGTCGGGCGCGGATCGATGTGGCAGATTCGGGGGCCCTCTCAGACCTCGCGTTTTTGCTGATCATTTTCTTCATCGTGATCGCCGTCTTCAATATCAATAGCGGGTTCCTTCTGGGGCTCCCGCAACGGAACTCCGTAACAACGGTGCAACGGGATGATCTCATGCGGGTGGTCATTGCGGCGGACAACCGGCTACAGCTTGACGGCGAACCCGTGTCTCCCTCCGCTCTGCGGACTTCCGTGCTCGCACGCAGGCAGAGACACCCCAACATGACCCTGGTCGTCACGATCCACCCGGATGCTTCGTATCAGTCTCTCGTCTCTCTGGTAGAACTGGCAAGAATCGCCGACGTTGACAATTTCTCATTTCGGATGGACCCACCATGAGGATCGTACGTCCCCGGCGACGGCCAATCGTGTCGGTGAACGCGATGTCCGACATCGCCTTTCTGCTACTCATCTTCATTATGCTCATTAGCCTCATGAACTATCGGCAGGAGGAGCCCATAGAGTACCCGGAAGCAGAGTTCCCCGAGGTAACTCAGGCCGATGCAAACCTCGAGATCTGGGTACGCCGGGACGGCGTGATCGTTATAGACGGTCTCCCCGTATCGATCTCCCAGGCGGAAGGGATCATTGCCGACGCAATCGCCGAGGATCCTTCGGTGCGAATTCATCTTCTCGCCGATCGTCACACCGCGTACCGGAACGTTGCCGCCGTCATCGACGTGCTTCAAACCCTCCAACACCGGGTGCTTTCACTTGTAGTGAGCGATGGAAGCGGAGGCACCCAATGAACAGATGGTGGCGGTACGGCATCCTCGCCGCGGTTCTGCTGCTCCACGGAGTCGTGGTGCTCACCGTTTCAATCACGACCCGTGCGCAGGAACAACGGGAAGACACGACCGTCCTCAAAACGGTCGACATTCGGGAGTATCAGCCTCCCGCTCCGGAACCGCCGGAGGAGGAACCGGAACCCCCGCCTCCGGAAGAGCAGATGATCGTCACGGATCAGCCGGCGGAGATCGTTCTGGAGACGGAAGAGGAGGTTCCCGATGTGCCACCGCCGCCGCCCCGGGAGCCGGAGTTTCTACCGCAGCACCGCATATCCCATCCGCCGGAAATCCCCACCGAGGAGATTCGGTCACGGGTGGAGTATCCCATTCTGGCCAATCGCCAGGGAATTGAAGGGGTCGTATATCTTGAACTTTTCATCGACGAGGCGGGAGTTATCCAACGGATCGAGATTCTGCGGGAGCCCGGCTTCGGCCTGGGTTCAGCCGCCGCAGCAGCGTTCGACGGTATTACCGTTGTGCCCGCCGAGTCCAACGGTCGGCCGGTGGCGGTCCGTTTCCGGTACCCCGTTCGTTTTCAACTGCGGTAGCATGGATAGGGCAGTACTTCTTCCCCGGCGCTACCGTTGTACCGCCCCCTACTCCTCCGTCTTGAAGCGACTAAAGTTCTCGTTGAGAAGATCAACGATCTCGTTCAACTGTTGGGCGAGATCGACCATGAGTTGCATCGCGTTCACGATCTCCGTGGCGCCGCTACTCGCCTCGGTCATGCCCGTACTCACCCGCTGGGATACTTCTTTGATCTTGGCCGCAGACGCTAACATCACTTCCGTTCCGGCGGTGATCTCGGTGGAACCGCTCTTGATATTCGATGTGACCTCGTTGATCTGTTGAGAGGATTCGAGAATCTGTCGTCCACCGGTGTTTAGCTCGGCAACAGATTGCTCGATCTCCGTAAACGCCTCCACGGTCTGAGATACCTCACCACTGATCCGTTCGAATGCAACGGTGGTCTTCTGGACGTACCCATCGGTATCCTGCACTGACTGGGTAATTGCCGCGATGAGTTGGGTGATCGTTTGCGAGGATTGTCCGGCAGATTCCGCCAGCTTTCGGATCTCCTCGGCCACAACCGCGAAACCGCGTCCGGAATCACCGGCGTGAGCAGCCTCGATTGCCGCGTTCATGGAGAGGAGGTTGGTCTGCGCCGCGATGTCGTTGATCGTAGTCGCCATCTCTTGGATCTGCTCGATCTGACCAACCACGGTTCTAAAGTTGGAAGCGGTTTCCTCCATCGCCCCCTTACCGTCTTCCGCCACCGTCGCAAGGGCCTGAGTCGTCTCGCGTTTCGAATGCGCGACGGAGTTAACATTGTTCAACGAAGCGATCATCTGCGTGATGGCGGAGGTAGACTGTTCGACCATCGCCGATTGATTGATGATCTGGTCATCGACTGAACTGATGTTCTGGGTTA
>CAYQRW010000020.1:21569-24056 GCA_964419735.1 uncultured Spirochaeta sp. | reverse complement strand
GACCGGCCCTGCATGTCATAGACGGTGGTAATCTTGTAGGCATGACCGTTGAGCTCGAGACGTCCAGCGGTGACAAGGATCGTGCGGATTGAGCCATCTTTTCTGACCACGCGCCACTCGCCGCTGACTTCGCCGGTACCGCTGAGGAGAAAGTCATCATGGAGCCGGGCTGCAGCATCGCGCTGTTCCTTGGGCACCACCATGGTGAACTCCTGCCCCAGTAGCTCTGATGGGTGGTAGCCGTAGGTTTTGCAGTACTCCCGATTGACCGCCACAAAACAGCGATCGGTATCGGTGACACACATACCGACGCCGGCCACATCGTAGAGATGACCTAATATCTCTCGGGACCGGGATTCGAGACTGGTGGGTTGCATATCTGTAATGGTAGGTGCTTGTAGAGTGCCTGTCAAACGCCACCGTCCCTTGCTTGCATTTCCGAGCGTAACTCTCATACTTGAGAAGTGACCGGCGTCTAGATTCCGTCAGTCCAACCGGGGAGGTTGCCATGGTCCTGAGACGATTCAAGTTAGGAGCCCGCCTATTTGCGATACTCGTGATTATCTTCGTGTTTATCGCCGGTATTTTGACGTTCTATTTTTCCGGTATGAAGCAAATCGAAGCGTTTGCCGCGGAGGAAGCCGGTACCGCCGTGATGGACGGGATGCGAGAGAAGGTGCTGGTAGCCACGCACAGCATGGCGGTAGCGCTCGGTGATGTGGTGGCGGATATCGACAACGAGGCTGAAGAGCGCGAGCTCCTGAAAAAGGCGGTGGAGAACATCCGCTTCGAAGAAGATGAATCCGGGTACTACTTCATCTATGAGGACACCACAGCGCTCACCGTCGCTCCCCGCCCCGATTTAGAGGGGCAGGATCTCTCCGATACAACTGACCCCAACGGAGTCTACTACGTGCGAGAGCTTGCGGTGGCGGCGGAACGAGGCGGGGGCTTTGTGGAGTACGTGTTCGAGAAACCAGGCGAAGGAATCCAGCCGAAGGTTTCCTATGCGGAAATGATCCCGGGGACGGATTTCTGGATCGGTACCGGGGTGTACGTAGATAACGTGGCTACCCGACAGTCGGAAGTGGCCGGACGAATCGAGGAGCAAATTTCTCGGATATCAACCGTGGCGATTTCCGCGGTGTTGGGGCTCTTCGCGCTGGTTATCGCGCCGCTGTTCCTGATCGTCATCCAAAGCGTCGTGCGCCCCATTGGTGAACTGCAGGTCGTGGCCGGAAACATCGAGTCTGGAGATCTGACGGTGCGCACGGAAAGTGGGGAGAAGGATGAGGTGGCCCATCTCACCAACACCATGGACTCTATGCGCCGCCGCCTCGCGACGGTTATCTCCGAGGTAACGCGTACGAGTCATGGGGTTGCCACGGGAAGTGGCCAAATGAGCTCCACCGCGCAGCAGCTGTCCCAGGGAGCAAGTGAGCAAGCGTCTTCCGTGCAGCAGGTGAGCGCCTCGATGGAACAGATGGCTTCAATTATTCAGCAGACTGCCGACAACGCGGCTCAAGCCGACAAGATCGCCCAGAGCGCCTCGCACAACGCCCAGCAGGGGGGTGACGCGGTTGAGCAGACGGTGGGAGCGATGTCACAAATCGCGGAAAAGATTTCGATCATCGAGGAGATCGCGCGAAACACCAATCTGCTGGCGTTAAATGCTGCAATCGAAGCCGCCCGGGCCGGCGAGCAGGGGAAAGGTTTCGCGGTAGTTGCCGGCGAGGTCCGCAAGCTGGCGGAACGAAGCCAGCACGCGGCAGTGGAGATTGCGGAGCTATCCAAAAACAGCGTCGAGGTGGCCGGACGCGCGGGGAAACTGATTGACGATCTGATTCCGGAAATCGCGAAGTCCGCCGAACTCCTGCAGGAGATCAGCGCGGCAAGCGCGGAGCAGTCGAACGGCGCCGACCAGGTGAACCAAGCGATACTGCAGCTCGATCACGTGACCCAGCAGAACGCCTCAGCCTCCGAGCAGATGGCCTCGATGTCCGAGGAGCTCAGCGCCCAGGCGGATAACCTGCAAGCCGCGATCGACTACTTCACGTTGGAAGACAGCGACCGGTCGGACCGCACTCGCGGGCTGCCCACCGGCGCATCGCGGGACAGCGGGCAGCACGACGAAGATGCCCCGATGCCGCAAATATCGGCTCCCCCAGGTTCACGGGGTTCCGGCGCGTAGACACGCTGCGGCCAGGCTCGTCGAATACCGCCTGAATCGAGTCCATTGCGTGGATACACTCACGATACGTCCGGCACGACAGCCCTTCGAAACATAGGTGTCGATTTTTCGGTTGGCAGATGTGGTGCTCGCCAGGGATAATCAGCCCACGAAGCCGGTTCACGATGGCTGGAAACCGCCTTACACTA
The DNA here is from genome assembly GCA_964419735.1 of uncultured Spirochaeta sp. Taxonomy (GTDB): domain Bacteria; phylum Spirochaetota; class Spirochaetia; order DSM-27196; family Alkalispirochaetaceae; genus Alkalispirochaeta. The sequence goes on along the minus strand of CAYQRW010000020.1, from coordinate 21,677 downwards.
CGGCTATCGACCATGTAAGGTATGCCGACCCACGGAGAACGCGTATGAGGCCTCCGATCCGGTCCGACGTGCGATCGCTCTGGTTCGGACGCAGTCATGCCGGCGGAT
>CAYQRW010000020.1:15750-21469 GCA_964419735.1 uncultured Spirochaeta sp. | reverse complement strand
GGGGTGCTTCGCCCGATACCTCAAAGAACTTGACACATGCAAGAGTGTGCGCTATTATTGACCAACCAGTAGGTTATTATAGACTGAGAATACCGAGTATGGAGTGCGCAGATGCCACGGCCTGATGTGAGAGACGAGCGTATCCCCCAGATCCTTGATGCCGCCGTGGCGGTCTTTTCGCGTGATGGGATAGATGGGGCAAACATGTCCAAGATCGCTGAGGGTGCTGGAGTCAGCAAGGCGACGATCTATCACTACTTCAGCAGCAAGGAAGAGGTGATTGGCGCGCTGGTGAAACGCATTCTCTCGCTTGATCGGACTGCGGTTGATGAACTGCGCAACGGGAGCGGTTCGGTTCGCGAGCGCCTGATTGGGTACGCGGATCGACTGAGCGCGACTATCCAAGAGAACCGGGAGCTGTTTCTCGTTACCGGCGAGATCCAGGCGCGGGCAGCGCGCGTGCCGGCATTGAAGTGGCTTGCATCCAGTTTCTACCGTGAGTACCTGGCCGTCGTGGAATCGGTTATTGAGCAAGCGGTTGAGCGCGAGGAGGTGGAGCGCGACATCGATGTGCGGGGGACGGCGATAGGGTACGTGGCGGTCATCGAAGGAACCATGATCGTGGGGCAACACGTGGAGGGAGATCCGCGTGAGTCGATGATCGCTTCGGTCTCGGCGTACCTCAATGGAATCATACCGACGTAGGGTGACGGGCTTGAAACTATACTTCTGGGCGATATTATTAACCGTCCAGTTAGTTATTAATTACAGAGGAGGACATATCTATGAGTACCAGAACACAGGCGGAAGTCGTCATCGACTGGGAGCATCCCCAACCGAAAAACGGCCTTGATCGATTTGCCGGACCGGGAGCTACGCGGTCCGAGATCTTTTTGCAATTTGGGGGTGCAGTCGCCGCGATCATTGTGGTGGTACTGGGATGGTATTGGGGCGAGCTATCCTGGAGTGGTTTTCAGGTCGGAGTTGCCGCAGTGCTGGCGTTGGACGTGGTTGGCGGCATTATCACAAACGCCACTGGTGCGGGGAAGCGCTGGTACCACCGTTCCGGCCGGGGAGCGCGGCACCACGTTGGTTTCGTCCTACTGCACATTGCGCAGCCCCTGATCGTGTTCTTCGTGTTTGAATCAGTGCGATGGACCTACGTTGTCGGAGGATTCGGCTATCTTCTCATCGCCTCCGTCATCGTACTTGCGGTCCCTCTCTACCTACAGCGGCCGGTAGCCGGGGCGCTCATCGCAGGGGGCGTGACTCTGTCACTTTACGTAGTACCCGCGCCGCTGGGAATGGAGTGGTTCCTTCCCTTGTATTACGTGAAACTGCTCTCTAGTCACCTCCTGAGAGAAGAGCCGTACCGCCCGAGCTGGGGACGGAATGATGCCGAGTAAAACTGTTCTTATTGCTGGGGCAACCGGCTATCTGGGACGTTATCTTACAGTGTGCGTGAAGAAGGCGGGATGGCGAGTCCGAGCCCTGGTGCGCAACGCCCCGCGGCTCGCGGAACCGGGACCGGCACTTGCGCCGGCGGTGGACGCATATGTTGATGAGGTGATTGAGGGTGACGTAACCACACCGGCGACGCTCCGCGGGGTGTGTGACGGGGTAGACGTGGTTATCTCAACGGTGAGTCTGATGTCCGACACCGGCCCTTTAACGTGGGACGACGTCGACTATCGTGGCAATCGAAATCTACTCGACGAGGCGCACCGCGCCGGTGTGCGCAAGATGTGCTACGTGTCGGTCTTTAACGCCGATCAGATGTTAGATATTCCGATGGTCGGCGCGCATGAAGCGTTCGCGCGAGATCTGGTGGAGAGCGGGCTCGACTATGCAGTCATCCGCCCCACCGGTTACTTCTCCGACATGGGGACGATCATGGAGATGGCAAAACGGGGAAGGGTCTTTCTCCTCGGTAATGGCCGGAACGCCGGAAATCCCATCCATGGCGCCGACCTGGCGACGTTTTGCGTGGGCACGCTTGACGGAGAGTCCGGCACCTTCGGTGTTGGAGGTCCGGAAACGATGACGATGGAAGAGATCGCGGTGCTGGCGTTTCGAACACTGCAGCAACCGGCGAGAATCACCAGGGTACCCCTGCCGATCGCTTCGGCGGGCGTGTCCCTGTACCGAACGATCAACCGGAAACGCGCGGACCTGGGACGATTCTTTGTCCGATCCGGCTCATTGGACTTCCACGCACCGTCGTTTGGTACCCACCGGTTGGCGGACCATTTCCGCGATCTCCGGTAGTTGAGGTGCAGGGTCGTTGAAGTGCAGGTGTCGACGCAGGGTTGACAGTATTCTGTCTACCTCATATCGTGAGCTTCGATGTGCAAACAAGACGTGCGTCGAAGAACCGACGAAGCGCCCCGACCCGGGGCGTCCCGTTCTCCCATTGATAACGTAATCCAAGGCACCGGAATTTCCGGTGCCTTTTTTTTGGCCCAAGGAGGAGGCCGCGGAGGCTCACCGGTGGCCTGCCATGGGGCAGGGTGGGGACCGCATGCGTAAGTCACCGCGCCATCCCTTTGCCGGACGGTCCCTGGCGGTCATCGATGATCTCAATCGTGACGAACGACTGTACCTCTACGCACGCGCCCGTGAACTCAAAGAGGCGCACCGCCGCGGCGATACCACGGTACTGGAGGCGTTTCGGGTGGGTGACCCCGATTTTGGTATGTACGAGGTGTTCCTCGAGGACAGCACCCGAACCCGCGAGTCGTTTAAGAACGCTGCTCACTTCCATCGGCTCAAGTTCTCTGAGCTGAACGCCGCCTCGAGCAGCTTCAACAAGAGCGAAAGCTACGCCGATACCTTTGCGAACCTGATCGGATATGACAACCGCCTGTTTGTTATCCGCAGCAAACTTGAGGGCGTCTGTCGCTACCTTGCTGAGCAGACCGAGCGATACCAGAGACGGCATCGTCTTTCCCAGGGCGTATCGTTCATAAACGCCGGCGACGGACGCCACGAGCATCCCACTCAGGAACTGCTGGATGAGTTCTCGTTTCTTGAGGATCGCGCCTGGGACTCCTCCGAAATTCATCTTGCCCTGGTGGGAGATCTGTACCACGGCAGAACGGTGCACTCCAAAGTGTACGGTCTTCGTCTCTTTGACGCGGTGCGCGTTGATCTGGTGGCACCGCCTGAGCTCAGTATGCCGCGGCACTACGTGGAGGAGATGCGGCACGCCGGGTTTGTAGTGCGGGAGTTTGGCTCGATCGGTGAGTACCTCGAGCAGCGCGCCGAGCCGCAGGGCGTCGCGCGCCAGTGGTACTTCACGCGGCCACAACTGGAGCGGATGGGAGAGCGTGTCCTGCGTCGTGCGGGGGAGTTGCGGGAGGCGATCACCTTTGACCCGGCGCGGCAGGAGAAGCTGCCCCCGGGAACGGTCTTCTACCATCCCCTGCCGCGTCACCGTGAGCACCCAACTATTCCGGTGGCGCTTGACGACTCGCCGCTGAACGGGTGGGAACGGCAAAGTGCCAATGGGTGGTATGTCCGAATGGTCTTGATCGCGTTGCTCGCCGGCCGAATCGGGGATGACTACGAGGGGCCCATCGGGCGCCCCCATTCCGAGGATCCCCCCCTCATCACCGAGGTGCGGTCGCGAGACGTCCCTCCCGAGGACAACACCGGGAAGGGCCGGCGCTACTCGGAGGGCATTCGGCCGATTCATGATGGGCTGGTGATCGATCACATCTTTACCGGAGCCGAGCCTGCTGCAATCAGGAGCCACCTAACTACGCTGATTTCGGTGATGCACCTTCACGGCCGGGGCGGGGAATGGGTGAGTGCCGGTGCCGACGGTCGCCACAAGGGCCTGCTTTTTCGACCCGGTCATCCAGGCCTCGGTGAAGATCAGGTTCGCAAGCTGGCGGCGGTGATCCCGGGGGCAACGGTAAACATCATTCGCGATGGCACCGTGGCCCACAAGTACCGATTAGGACACCCGCAGCGTATCTGGGGACTGCCGGAACTGATCTGTCGCAACACGGCGTGTATTACCTTTCCCGAGAACGGCGAGCAGACGCTTCCCAGTTTTCGGCGCGGGCGAACGGGCGCTTACATCTGCGAGTACTGCAGTACCACCCACGCATTTACGGAGGTATGGCGATGAACAGCAACATGGTGGTGGATACCACCCAGACCTTCCCGACGCCCGACTCGCCCGGCGGACGGGTAGCCCTGCGGGCGCTGAGAAGCGGCGCGCTGCAGCTCCGGCCGAGCGATCCGGTGGTGTGGGCCTCCGGGGCGCGCATGCCGATCTACACCGATAATCGCCAGCTCCTGCGTACGTCCCAGGGGCGGGACGAGGTGCGGGCCGCACTGATGGCGGCCCTTGCGGTGGAAGTGAGCGGTGGTGACTGGGACGGCGTGGCGGGAACGGCCAGCGCCGGTATCGCCCCCGCCGTGCTGCTTGCCGAGGAGCTCGGGTGCGAATTCTACTACGTCCGCGGCGAGGCGAAAGGACACGGTCTTGCGCGCCGTATCGAGGGACTTCCGGCAGAGACCTCACTGGAGGGCCGACGCATCCTGCTGGTGGAGGATCTCTTTTCTACCGGTGGAAGCTCAGCCTCCGCCGCCCGGGCGCTCATGGAGGCTGGTGCGACCGTCCCGCTGTGTCTGGCCATCTTTAGCTACGGGTTTAGCGAGGTTACCCGTACGTTTGCTGCACTCCCGGCCCCATGCAAACCGGTGCACGCCGTGAGTCTTGATGATGCGCTCGCCGTAGCCCGTGAGTTCGATCTTATTTCTCCCTCCGATGCGGCACTGATGGCGCGCTGGCAGGCCGATCCGTTTGGGTGGTACGCGGCAACCTCTGGAGGTGACGATGAACGACCATAACTCCTGGGGATCGCGCCTGGAGGCGGTTGCAGCCGAGGCGGGCACAGTGCTCTGCGTCGGGATCGACCCACTCTTGGAGGCGTTTCCCCGCGAGCTGCGCCCCACCGGCGGCGTGGAGGATGTAAGCGGAACGGTTGCGATCGTCGAAGCCATGCTGGATGCGTGCGCCGCTCATGGGATCATGCCGGCCGCCGTTAAGCCCAATATCGGGTACTTTGCCGCCTGCGACCAGCCGGGAAACCGCGCGGCCCCCGTCGCCGTGCGCTACGCCGGGATGGAGGCCTTGGCGGGGGTCATGGACCTGCTGCGCGAGCGACTGCCGCGCGTGCCGATTATCCTTGATGCCAAGCGCGCCGACATCGCGCGATCGAGCGACAACTATGCCCGGGAGGCGTTCGAGGTATGGCACGCGGATGCGGTGACCGTCTCCCCGTGGATGGGTGCCGACAGTGTGATGCCGTTTGTCACCCACGCGCGCGCCGCGGCACCCACCCCGCGCGGTGTGTACCTCCTGGCCCGTACCAGCAATCCCGGCGGCGCCCTCCTGCAGAATCGGGTGGTGGATGGCGTTCCCCTTTTTGAGCACGTGCTGCGGGCGATTCCGGAGTGGGGCGCCGACGTCCTGGGCGCGGTGGTAGGTGCCACCGCCCCCGCGGAGCTTTCCCGGGCGGCGGCGATGGCGACGTCCGGCCCATCGGCGCCGCCCTTTCTCATTCCGGGTGTGGGACGCCAGGGTGCCGGGGCAGCCGAAACGCTTGCGCGGCTGGTGGCCGCCGGCTACCCCGTAGGTCGGGCGCGCATCAACGCCTCGAGCGGCGTTCTGTTCCCATGGGCAGGTGGGGCCTCCGGTGCC